>WJMF01000074.1 GCA_014728085.1 Candidatus Zhuqueibacterota bacterium | reverse complement strand
TTTACAAGTATTGCTTAGAGATGATAATTTTGAACCTTAATGTAGAAAGTTTCCGGCACTTTTTCAAGTGATACGAAAAAAACTATTTTTCCGCATTTTGATGAAAGACCCGGTAGATTAAGGATAAACAGTAAAACCGGTCTTTTTCGATTTATCTGTGACTGAAAAGTTACGATAGAGTGAAAAAAAGTGCTTTTTCTCTTGTGCATGTTGAAAAATTTATTTACTATATACTCCGGTACGGGCCAGGAATAGAAAGTTTTAATTATTTTTTTCAGGTCATCTTCCGACCAAACGGGTTATTGGAGACTTGGCATTACACATCTCATTAAAAATTCACTGCTATTTAGATATTGTTCTGTAAAAGCAAAGCTATTAGGACAGGAGGAGAATCAAATATGTTTAAAAAAGCTGTTGTTTTGCTCTTTGTTGCTGTTGTTTTTCTGTTATTGAGCAGTTGCGCCGGGCCGAGCCGTCAGGTTACACGGTTGCAGGCTGATGAAACAACCGACATAAGCGGGCGCTGGAACGATACCGATTCCAGAATGACCGCCGAAGCCATGATTCGGGACGTGTTATCGCGACCCTGGTTGCAGGAATTCCAGATGAAAAATGATGAAAAACCGGTGGTCATCGTCGGCACCATCCGCAACAAGAGCACGGAGCATATCCCGGTCGATATTTTTACCAAAGATATGGAACGCGAGCTGATCAACTCCGGACAGGTTTCTTTTGTCGCCTCGGCGCAGCAACGTCAGGAAATCCGCGATGAGCGTCTGGATCAGCAGAGTTATGCCTCCATGGAAACCGCCAAGCAGCTTGCCAACGAGACCGGGGCCGATTATATGCTGCAGGGAAGCATCAATTCCATCGTAGACTCTTTCGAAGGACAAAAAGCGGTTTATTATCAGGTTGATCTCGAATTGATCGATCTGGAAAAAAATACCAAGGTTTGGCTCGGTGATAAAAAGATCAAAAAACTCATCGAGCAGGATCGCTATAAATGGTAAGCAGCGGGGGAATTGATCTTATTCAATTTAAAAATTGTATGTGGATCAAAACCGGGAAAGGGGATTGACTTTTTGGGCTTTAAACGATTCTTGTCGGTTATACTTGCGGTCCTTCTGCCGAGTTGTGCGGGATTTCGCAATTCCGATCTTTATTTTAACGGTTTAAACACCCACCTGCAACAGGGGAATTTTCAACAGGCACTACAACAGATCGAACAGGGCCGCACACAGCAGTTTTACAGCAAAAAAGATCGCGTCCTGTACTACCTGGACAAGGGAGCGGTACTCTATTACAACGGAGAATATGAGCAGAGCAATCTCGCCCTCCATGAAGCCGAGACTGCCATGGAGGAGCTCTTTACCAAAAGCATTTCCAATGCCACCGCTTCACTTTTATTAAACGATAATATGCTGGCCTATAGCGGTGAGGTATACGAAAACTTTTATGTCAATATTTTCAAAGCGCTCAACTATCTCAACATGAAGAAATTCGATGATGCTTATGTTGAGATCAGAAGGGTTAATGTGAAATTACGGGAGCTTTCCGACAAGTATGAAGAGATGGTTCAAAAAATGAATGCTTCCGATGACGCCGATATTCCTATTCGGGCGCAATCGCTTAATTTTCATAACAATGCGTTGGCGCATTACATCAGCTATCTGATCTTTCGGGCTGAAAAGGAATGGGATAACTGCCGCATTTCTCTGAACAATGTAAAATCCGCTGTTCAGACGCACAGCAATATTTATCGGAATTCTCTCCCTGATTTTATGCTTGAGGATATGAAAACATTTTCGCGGGAGGGCAACTACGCCATGCGTCCGGATCGGTTGCACCGCCTGACCGTGTTGAGCTTTGTCGGTAAGGCACCGAAAAAATGCGAAATCGGCGGCAAAATTACCACCTACGATAACGCTATTGGAATCAGCGAACTCGATATCCCGGTTACCCTGCCGAATATTCCGTTTCCCGGTATGAAAGCGGGTTATCACTTTAAATTTGCGTTTCCGATACTGAAGGAGGGGTCATCAGTCGTAAATCGCATTGATGTCATGATCGACGGCCGACGCGCCGGCAGGCTTTTTCTTTTCGAAGATATGGGCAAAATTGCGGTGCATACCTTTAAAACCAAACGGGATATTATCTATTTTAAAACCCTGATTCGAACGGTGATCAAAGGCCTGGCAGCGGCCGAGGCGAAGAAAAAACTACGCGAAGAGACCAATGCCAATGAGCTCGGTGGCTGGTTGATCAATGCTCTGGTGGATGCGGGTGTTGATGCCACAGAGCGTGCGGATTTGCGAAGCTGGCATACCATGCCGCAGCACTGCTATATCGGTGAAATGAAAGTTAGACCCGGTGTGTATGAGGTCGCGCTTGACTATTTTGATGTCAATAACCAACTCATCGCTTCTCAAAATTTTGGATCAGTCAAGACAAATCCGGATATAAATCTTCTTGATTCCGTTTTGCTATATTAAGAGGGTCGTATGAAAAGCAATTTTTACTTTTTGTTGATCATGTTGTTTCTGTTCCAATGCACGTATTCGCAAAAGCAAAGCATTGAAAAAGGTGGTCAGCTGCCGCAATGGGTGCATGAGCCGCACAAATCCTACCCGCAAAGCATGTATCTGGTCGGTATCGGCAGCGGTGATACGAGACTGGACGCAGAAAACGTGGCTATCGGTAACATTGCCAAGATTTTCCAGGCCACTGTTAAAGTTGATGAAACCCTGCTGGAAAACTATCTGGAAAGCGATGAACAAAGTCGTTTTACCACCCAGATGTTGAACAAAACCAGAGTAACCAGCAACCAGGATTTGAAAAATATTACCATTGCCAAATCTTTTTTCTATGAAAACGAAGGACTCTATTACGTTTTGGCTTATCTTGACCGGATGGAAACAGAAGAATTGTATCGTCAGGATATGGAGAGCAATATTGACAAAGCCATGAGTTTTTATAACGCATACAAGGAGAGCCAAAACAAGCTAAGCAGATATGTTTTTTTACAAAAGGCAATAGATTTGTTGCGGTTGAATGAAGCGCTCAACACTCACTACCAAATTATCAGTACCATGGGGGATAAAATACAATCTCCCTTGCCGCTTGAGGAGATGGAAAGAGATCGTCTGGCCTTGCTCAACCAGATCGGCGTTGAGGTGATTGTTAACGGGGATAAAGAGAGCGAGATTCGGGATTATCTGCATCAAGTCGTCGGCAAGATCGGATTCAAAATTGTTCAAAGCGATGCGGATTTCACCTTTGATGCCCGATTTGATCTCAATCCGGCTGACCTGGGACGGGACGATATTACCGGCTATAACTGGAAACTCACCACGGATGTACACGATAACGTTAACAACTATATGTTAAGATCGTTTACCCTGAAAAACCGTACCATGGCGATTTCCCCTGACCAGGCTTTGGCGAAAATTATGAACACGGTTCAAAAAGAATTAAATTCGGACTTTAACAGGCAATTTATGGAGTACATACGCAAACTGTAATTCGTTATTGGGCAATCTTTAACTGAAAGGAGCTATATCATGAAAAAGCGTTATTTTTTGGTTTCTCTGATCTCTCTGGCATTTATGTTTGCCATGGGGTGTGGCGGCAGCAAAAAAGTGGCCCAGCCAAGCGGTGATTTTGAAGTCATTGAAGATCCGTTTCAGGATATGACCGATATGTCGATGACCATCATCGACGGCGGCGGTGTTGCTGCGGTTGGGCAGGGCACGTCGGCCCGGCAAGATCTGGCCAAGAAAAAAGCCGAAACCGATGCCCGGGCAGGACTGGCACAGATGTTTAATACCAAAGTGCAAAATATGAGCAAACAATTTCAGGAAGAGATCGGTAGCGCCGAAGATTCCGAAATCAATGAAGCCTTTACCTCGGTAACCAAAACACTGACCAGTCAACTTTTACAAGGAGCAGTGACCAAAAAGGCAAAATACCTCCGCAACAAGGAAAGCGGCCAGTACACAGCCGGTGTTGTTGTCGCTATCGAGCCCAACAAGGTCAACATGTCAATTCTGGATGAATTGCAGAAGAAAGACAAGAAACTCTATGAAAGATTCCGCGCTTCACAAGCGTACGATGAGCTGAAACAGGAAATGGAAGAATACGAAGAAAAGCAGGAAAATTACTAAAAAATCAAGAGCGGGGAAAAATTTTTCCCGCTCTTTTTTTGAATCAGAGGTTTTGTTTTTGAAAGGTTATACCATGAACAGATTATCTCTTTTAATGGTATTTCTCGTTTTGTTGATTGTTGCCGGCCTGGTTAACGCTCAGGAAGATTATCAAAAGTGGCTGGAAAAAGATCAAAAAGCTTATCAATCCTATCTGGAAGAACAGGACAAGGCTTTTCTCGAATTTCTCAAAGCGGATTGGGAAGCATTTGAAGCTATGCAGGGTATGCAAGCCGATATCAAGCCAAAGCCTGTCGATATACCGGTTGCTCCCGAGCCCGAGCCTGAACCTGAACCCGAACCCGAACCGTTACCTGAACCCGAGCCTGAACCCGAACCGGACGCGGAGCCCTGTCAAAAACCAACTCCGGACCAGGAACCGAAACCCGGCGATGAAACCACAAAAGAAAAGATCATCCACGATTTTCTGGATATACCGGAGCTGCCGCCGGAACGCGAAGAGCCGGTACCCCCTCCGCCACCACCGGTAAGTGCTGAAAAACCCAAAGTCAAATTCGATTTTTTTGATAAGCATTATGTCGTTAATCAAATCGAAAATGTCCGAATGAATCTGAGCGGGAGAATCGATAACGCCAAAATCGCCACTGCCTGGGAGCATTTGGCCAAAAGTGACTATAAACCTGCTCTTCAGCAACTACAGACCCATGCAGACCGTATTCGGCTCAACGATTGGGGCCGGCTGACTTTTTACCACGCTTATGCTCAAAAGATGTTTCCGCGCAACAGCAATGATCAGCTCCTCCTCGATTGGTTTCTGCTGACCAAAGCCGGATACCAATGCAAGCTCTGTTATCAGAAGAATCAGGTTTTGCTTCTGGTGCCGCCAAAACAGCTGCTCTATGAAATCCCTTATATTGTACTGGACGGTATCAAGTATTATTTTATTGGTTTTGATAACAAATTCCGTGCCGGTGATAAAGTCTATACCTACCGGGGTGGGTATCAATCCGCGGATTTACCGCTGGATTTTTCCCTGGTTGTGTTACCCAGGATTTCCGCTGAAAAAAAAGAGAAAAACCTGGGTTTTAAATACAATGGTCAGGATGTCTCTGTAAAATTCAAGTACGCCATGGATGTGGTGAAATTTTTAGCGGATTATCCCCAGACAGAGCTGGTAATTTATTTTCAGTCCACTCCCAGCCGCTCTTTTCAAGAGTCTTTGATCGCTTCTCTGGCCCCTCATGTAAGAGAGATGAACGAGCTGGAGGCGATAAATTTTTTGTTGCGCTTTGTCCAGACCGCTTTTAGTTATGAAACAGATGACCGGCAGTTCGGCAGAGAAAAGTATCTTCTCCCGGAAGAGACCATTTATTATCCCAGCTCCGATTGTGAAGACCGCTCGATCTTGTTTGCTTTTTTGGTCAAGCGATTAATCGGATCTGAGATTTTGGTTCTCGATTATCCCGGTCATGTCTGTACGGCAATCAAGCTGGCAAAACCGGCAGCCGGCGATTATATCCTTTACAAGGGGGCACGCTATACAGTCTGCGATCCCACTTATATCAATGCTGTAGCGGGCATGACGCTGCCCCGGTACAAGAGCACCAATCCCAAAGTGATCGAGTACAATTGATTTGTCCCTCCAACGATTTTCGTTTTAACAACGGGGGTTATCTGTACCGTGTTTAAAATTCAACAAAATCTTATGGCTGGCATATGGGTGCCGGCCATTTCGATTTTTTGTCTGAATGTGCCCCTGACTGCACAATTACACTGGCACAAGTCCGGCAGCAATCCTGTACTCGTTTCGGATCAGGTGGAAGGTGTGATCGCTTTTAACGATCCGGTTCTGTTTTACGACGGTTTTCTTCTGCACATGTGGATCTGCGGCGGCGGCTTTGTCTCCGGCAGCGCCAGGCCCGGTGTGAGGATTTATTATTTTACCGGCAACGGTATTAATTGGCAGGGGGTTGAGACCAATCCTGTTTTCAGAGAAAACAGCAGCGGTACCTGGGATTCCGGACATATCGAAACGCCGCATATCATCCGCGTTGAAGAAGAGTACTGGCTCTATTACATGGCCAATACGGATACATTACCCGATAATGCCGCCGATCTGAAATTGGGGTTGGCTATCTCAGATGATGGTGTTTCCTGGCAACGCTCTCATCATAATCCGCTGTTCCAGCGGGGGCATCCCGGAGAATGGGACGACAGCTGGATCGAATCACCCTGTGTGGTCTATACAGACTCGATGTTTTATCTGTGGTATAACGGCGTCTCTGCAGACTGGAAAATACATGTGGGCCTGGCAACGTCTGCTGACGGGATTCACTGGAATAAATACAAGCATAATCCGGTCTTTTCTCCGCATCCGGATCAGGGCTGGGACTCCGCAGCGGTCTATGCGCCGCAGGTACGCATTCTGAATGGGCGGTTTTTTATGCTCTATACCGGCTTTTCTTTTAATCAGAGCGGTTACGACTTTACCAATGCACAAACCGGATTGGCGCTTTCCGATGACGCAATCACCTGGGAGCGCATGGGTGATGAGCCTGTGCTGAGCTCAGGGGAAGCGTCCTGGGATCAAAATGGTCCGTTCACTCAGGATTGGCTTTCAACCGGGGATGGGCTGGTGATGATGTATGTCTCGAATGGCAAGGTTGGCATGGCAACCTCGTCTTTGCAACTCGCTGTAAAAAATCCCGGGAATAGAGATCATGTATTTCACCCCCGCCTGATTCACAATTTTCCCAACCCGTTCAATGCGTTGACAACGATAGAATATTATCTGGCGTTTGACAGCGATGTTGAATTTGAAATTTTCGACATGCTGTCGCGGTCGGTGAGAAAAATCAGCATGTCGAATCAATGCCATGGATATCATCAACTGAGATTTGACGGCAAAAATAATTCTCACCAGGCTTTGCCGAGCGGTATTTATCTCTATCAAATGACGGCAGGGGGATATGTGGAAAGCGGTAAAATGGTATTATTGCGGTGAATGTCGCATTCCAAGGTTTTTTGATTATAATCTATTGTTTTATATCGCCTGAAAATCTGATTTCATTTTGGTACGAGTCTGCAATCCGTCACCTGCTTGGTATGGAACAAAATGCATGTTGCACTTTGCCGGGGACATTGATATATTAAACTATAAACAATTCCAGCTCCAATCTATGCGTTTTGATACTATTTAATGAATTATGCCGACTCATTCAGGGAGAACCAGCCATGAGCGCAAAACATTTTCTCATTATTTCCGTATGTGCCCTGATTGCCGCCTCTTTGCAAATGATCGGATTGATCCGCTATGCCGGGCGCCTGCCCAACGACTGGATCGGAATCTTACTCTATGTCGTCACGATTATCGCATTTCTTCTCGCCGCACTCTATTACTTTGGAAAGTGGCGCCGGGAATCACCGGATTGATATACAAAGAACAATCCAATTTCATGTATCTGATTGCAGCACCGGTCGGCCTGATCCCTTGCCCGACTTTATCCGTTGTTATTGGGTTTACGATTTTCTTAAGAGGGTAGAAGTCCGCTACATGGCCTGTTGTGCTGTTACTTGCCGGCTTGTTTTACGGACTGTTCGGTGTCTTCCGGTTGGGCGTTGGCCTGGATATTGGTCTGCTGTTTGCAGATCTTATCCTGGTGCTGGAAATATTTCGTCTGAGACGCCAGAACCTTGGTGTAGGGAGAAAACAGGTGTCTATGTAATCTATGGATTCCTGTTATTGAAAGACGTATGTATATTAACGCAGCATGGGTTTGATGAACAGCTATGAAAGATATATCGCCGTTTTGCAAGGACAACCGGTCGACCATATTCCGCGCACCCCGATACTGATGCAATTTGCTGCCGAGTTTATGGGATCTGATTATGCTTCCTTTGCTTCCGATTACCGCACCTTGGTCCAGGCAAATTTGGAATGCGCCCAAACCTTCGGAATGGATCAGGTGAGTGCAATTTCAGATCCTTTTCGCGAAACCCATGCTTTTGGCGGACAAATAACCTATCGGACGGATGCGCCCCCGAGTAGCACGCATCCTCTTGAAAATATTAAAATATTATCGACTTTAAAGCAGCCGAATCCCCATCTTGCCGAACGCATGCTTGACCGTATTCGTGCGATCGACTCTTATCGTCAGCTCATAGCCCGGCAATATTCTATACTCGGATGGGTCGAAGGGCCGGCAGCGGAAGCTGCCGATCTTCGCAATAGCATGCCGTTTCTCATCGACCTGGTTGAAGATCCGCTGTTTGCATCGGATTTGATGGATATTTGTGTCGATGTTGCCATTGATTTTGCAGCCGCACAAATTCAGGCCGGCGCGGATACGATCGGTATAGGTGATGCTATCGCCAGCCAGGTTTCACCAACGTTGTATGAAAAACTCATCCTTCCAAAGGAAAAAAAACTCGTTCACGCCATAAAGCAGGCCGGGGCCTTTGTCAAACTGCACATCTGTGGCGATATAACACATCTCCTGCCGGGAATTGCCGAACTCAATATCGACATACTGGATGTGGATTTTATGGTGGATATGCGAACGGTTCGCAAACACATCGGCACAAAAACTGCGATTTCTGGAAACCTTGACCCGGTGAGATGCATTAAAGAAGGGCCTGTTACCGGAATTCGGGAAGCGTTAAAACAGATATATGATCAGGTGGGAAATCCATATATCGTAAATGCAGGCTGTGAAATTCCCGCAGGAACACCACCGGAAAATCTGCGAGCATTGTGTGAACCGCTGCCGTATCAGCCGTAATACCTGTGTTGGCATTTAAGTGATGCAAAAAACCGGTTGTTACATGCTGTGAGAGCTGGAGAAAATATGGACTGGAAACGATTGCTTTATCAGGAAATGGATGAGGCGTATAAAACTACCGCGCATCTTTTTGAGCTGGTTGATGCTGGTCAATTGCAAATGATTGGACGATTGAATCAGCGTAAAGCGAAGCTCTTTTATTATTTAAAACTGCAGGGTTTAAGCCGTAAACACAGGGCATCTTTACGCTACAGATAAGTAAAATTATTTTTCAAACAAAGAAAACGAGGAGGCCTCTCATGAAGATTGCATATATTGTATTATTATTGACGGGAATTTTTTGCAGTTTTCTTTTTGCTCAGCCCGAATTATACCGGGACACGGTCAAAACTTCAAAGGGAGACCTGGAACTGGCGTTTGTGGAACATGGTACTCTTTTTTTCACGTTTAATGATCTTGTTATTCATATTGATCCGGTAGGGCGATATGCCGATTATTCCACCATGCCGGACGCGGAGCTGATATTGATAACGCATCATCATGGAGATCATCTCGATCCTGATGCTATCGGAAAAATCAGTACCGATTCAACCCGAATTATATGCAGTGCTTCCTGTGCACAAAAGCTCGACGAGTGTACAGTGATGAAAAATGGTGATGAAACAGAGGCACTTGGTATCACGATCAAGGCTGTGCCTGCATATAACCGGGTTCACAAACGACAAAGCGGTGAACCCTATCATCCCAAAGGGGCAGGCAACGGATATGTACTTTCATTCGGGGACACCAAAGTTTATGTTGCCGGTGATACGGAAAACATTGAAGAGATGAACGATTTAAATGGTATTGACATTGCGTTTCTGCCGATGAATTTGCCTTATACAATGTCGCCCGGAATGTTTGTTGATGCCGTTAAAATGATCAAACCCAAAGTCGTCTATCCTTATCATACCGGGAACAGTGATGTATTGGAGATGCTGAAACTGATGCAAGGATATGATAAAAGTGAAATCCGGGTCGGTCATCTCGATATAGACTCTGAAGCTATTAAAGAGAATGAATAAAAACAGAGCGAATTTCTGCAAAGCAATAGACTCCACAACCTGGCCACTCGCATTTGAACCTCGCCGATGGATTGGATTTTTTGCGGGAAAAGCATATCTATCTCAGAGAACAAATGGTTCGGGTAGAATAACTCTATATATTTACCCGGCGGATGTGAAATGAAGAAAAGATTTTTGGATCTATTCCTTTTGCTTTTATCAATAACGACATTGATACCTGTGTTTAGCCAGGCATCGGATTTTATTTTGAGAATCAATGGTCACAACCACAGGATGCAGCAAGATCTTGTCTATCGCAGCGTGCAGGAATGGTATAAAGAGATGATCGAGGATTCATCGATGATCCGAATGGCCGACAGTCTCGCCCGGTCTTATGATCTCTCCCTCGACACTTTTTATTTTCCTGCGAATGCAAATTTTTGTTATCTCATTGACAGTACCGGGTATTATGATTTTGCCGTTAAAATTACTATGGATAGCGTCAGCCTGATTGCATCCGGATATGAATGCCTTTTTCATGTGGATATCAGGGATATGGGCTGGATTTTTTACGGGTCAGGTGCATTTATGAATGGCCGGTATCGAATCCTGCAACAAAAAATCAAAGTTCTGTTACCGCCTATCAGCATCGGCCACGATTCCGGGAGTCAATGTCAGATCATTGCGGATTATCTTCAACTGAGTATCGCGGATGCTGTGGAACAACAGCTCGACGCAGTCGCAGAGCATTTCCGGGCCAGGTTTATCGAAGAAGCGTTTTTGGCGCTCAATCCGGTTGCCTCGCTGGGAATCGGGGATAGCAGCCTGGTTGCACAGGCATTGCAGGCCTTTCCTCTGGAAATCGAGATCTATACTGAATATGATCACCTTGAATCGAAGATTAATTTTGTCGAGGAGGTCAGATTTTTAACCGGTACACCCGAGAATCCCGATGTCTTTATCGGTATCCAACCCCGCGAAGCTGCAGGCAACTCTTTACACAGAGCGGGATTTAGTTTCCTATACTGGGGATTGCAGAGAGGATTTCCCTGGCGCCCTAACTGGGATCAGAAAAAGCGTGTTGCCAAAACCTTTGATGTTATGAAAACATATAAAATCCGGGATTATCGCATCGAAGCCGGATGGCGGCAACTACAAAGCCGCTTCCACAGGGGTGATGACCTGGATCCGGCGGATTTATCGCCGCAGGAAATGAATATCGTTCCGGAGAATCATGAATACCTGAATCCGGAAGCCTATAAAACCCTTGATGCAATACTGGAAGAGGGATGTTCACAGGGATTGTCTCCGTTTATGGCTGTCGGGGTCGGCCATCAGGACGCCTTGCCTTTGGATGCGTCCGGATTGGCCATAGCACCGGCAACCTCCGGGTGGACGGCACTGCCGGGATTTGTCGCCGTTCGTGAAAATGAATATTTGTATAATCTCAAACTTTATGCTCATGCCACGGTGAAATATTTTGCCGATCGGATTGATGTATGGCAGATTGAAAATGAGCTTAATGCCGCAGACTGGGCAGCTCGGGTGCCGGGCTGGTGGCGCGAAGGCGATCTGTGGCTCGATGAAGCGTTCCGGGATAAAGTCTGGCATATTCTCGTTGAGGCGGTTCGTCTTCAGGATCCCACCGCCCTGATTGTACATGATTTTCATATGCTGGGTTTTATGGCTTCGTTGCAAAAGTGGATTACTGATGTCGATATCGTTGGTATCAATTTCTATCCCAATTACGCCATCGCTCTGCCGGTCATGGGATTTATGGTTGGTGAATATGTCTGGGCGGTTCGAAGAGCTCTTGCCGGACTGGGATATCCGGAAAAGCCGGTTTGGGTCGTGGAAACCGGCTATCCTGCCATAGACCGTCATCTGCCGCAGGAAAAGCTCCCCCTGAGCGCTGACATGTATACCTTTACTGAAGAACGCCAGCGCATGTATGTCGAAGAGGCGCTTTCAAGTTGCGCGACATATGGTGCTGCTGCATTCTTTTATTTTACCCTGACCACGCCGCAGGAAGAATCCCCCGACCACCGGGCCCTGAACAGATATATGCTTTTTTGCGGGCTGATACGTCATGAAGATGATAATGCAAAATTAGCTCTGCAACGGTTTGCCGAGTTGAGTGGCAACATGACGGAGAATACGGCCGTTTATAATGCACCAAAGTCCGTATCGCCTTCTTTTAAGCTTTTACAAAATTTTCCCAATCCGTTCAACAATGGCACCACGATTCAGTATTCTCTTTATACAGAAACACTGGTCAGGATAAACATATATACTCTCAGAGGACGCAGGATTGCCAAACTGGAGCCTGGTTTTCAACCACCAGGGGATCACCAATTGTACTGGGATGCTGCAGGATTTCCTTCAGGTGTTTACTTTTACCAGATTCAACTAAATGACAGGGTGAGGGGTGGAAAGAAACTGATCCTGTTGCGTTAACTTGTAGTTAAAGCCGTTGAGCGCAGAATCGCATCCGGTTTGCTCATACAAAAGGATGCAGTCCCCGCAACGGAAGAGACAGCCGTTACGTGTTGAGTGTTCAGAGACCGGCATTTTTTTTGCATCTGTGGAATTTTCAGCTCTCTTTTTTGGTTCATACTTTTAACTGATCGACGAATAGTAAAAATTACACATAACACAAGGAGTCAGACATGCAACTATTAAACAAATTATCCGGTTTTGCCCATTGGCTGCCGCGTTTGACCCTGGCTGCTATATTTTTCTACCACGGCTTGCCCAAGTTCAGCTCGGCACCGGGTATGGCGGACAGTATGGGGCTGCCCCTTTTTCTGGTTTATTTGATTGCCCTCGGCGAAGTGGGTGGCGCCCTTCTTATTCTCTGGGGAGGTTTTGGTCCGGACTGGACAACCCGCCTTGCGGGTCTCTCCTTTGCCGTCATTATGCTGGGAGCGATATTTATGGTTCACTGGCAGCATGGCTGGAATTCTATCGGCAACATGGGTATGGAGTTTCAGGTTTTGATTTTTGCTGTATCAGTTTATTTTTTACTCAAGGGAAAGGCGGCAAATCAGGGAGCTGGTTCGCCGGCTCATTCTGAGCAATAAATTCAGAAAAAAATTCGGCCACTGCATTTATGATTTGAATAACTGTTTATCGGCTCGTAAAAGACCGGAACGCCTTGGTGGGCAAACCGGTTTATGCCTGAATTTTTAAAAAGGCACATGAAAAAGACATGATTCTCTTTTTGAGATGTATTTCGTCAATGCCATGCGGCTTTTGGCTGTGAGGCTGAATTTAGGAATAAACGCTCAGTGCAAATCTCTTGTTGGTGATGATGAATATCTCATTATTTACCCTGTTGCATTTTATATTGCCGGGTATACTTTTGTCTGTTTCTTTATTGTTTTGTCAGGATTCCACCTGGATGGAGCTGGATGACGGGCTCTGGTTCGGAAGCTTTAACCTGCCTCCAGGGTATGCGCTTGAGGATGCGAAACTAAATATCATTCGCATTGACCCCGAAAAATATGCGTTTAAATTACTATGCGCCGCTGAAAAGGATCACAATAATTTGCCAATCAAAAAGTGGAGCGAAGCGGCCCTGGGGCAGGATCGTCATGGCCATATCATGTTTATTTTTTGCCAAACACCACTCTCCATGGTTGAGTTTAATCATATCCTTCCGGATTTACCCATCAATCTTCGATGCGCACAACATCTCGAAGGCGGGCCTGAGGCATCTTTGTATTTATCCTGTGAATCCATCCAGCTCTCATTGTCCGGTATCTTTGAAACCGGTTTTTTTGAAACCTATAAAAACGATAGATTTTGGCCTCTTCCCAATATACTTGGTGTTGTTAAGAAAATAAACTCCGATAACAAGAAATGACGGATCAATACCGTTAACCGATCGTAAAAGCCATTATGATAATAAGAAAGGACACCGCATGAATCCCCGTGATATCGTCAGGGCTCAGATTAACCATCAACAGACAGAAACGATTCCCTATACCCTTTTCTGGGAAGAAGATGTGGAAAAACGACTGGACGCCTACTATGGAAACCCTCAGTGGAAACAAAAGCTTGAAACTTTTATTCAGAGCTATACTGTAGTTGATACGATGAAAAAGCAACCTACATCGCAAAAGGGTATCGATGTTGATCCATACGGCTCGCTTTGGCGCGTGGACCGACGGCCTTTTCATCTTCATGCTCCCGCACTCGCTCAGCCGGATCTCAGCGGTTATACCTGGCCGGTGCCTGACAAGTTCTTTTTCCAGGGCAAAGAACTCGAAAAGGTGAGGGAAGCATATCGTCAAAATCAGGGTAAACGCTATCTCATTGGAATGATAGGCTGGGGCTTGTTCGAGACCAGCTGGGGAATACGGGGATTTGAGAATGTCTTGATCGACATTGCCTGTGCACCTGACTTTTATGAAGAGCTGTTGGACCGTATCACGGAACAATTTATGGTTTACATCGATTATACTTGTGAACAGCTTCCCGAAATCGATGCGGTGATGTTTGGCGATGATTGGGGAGATCAGCGCGGTGTGCTGGTCGGACCGGAACGATGGCGTAAATTTTTCAAACCACGGTATGCCAGAATATATGAAAAAGTCCATGCCAAAGGTAAAGCCGTTATTTCGCACTGTTGTGGAAGCATTGCCGACATTATGCCGGATATTATCGATATTGGCCTGGATGTCCTTGAGAGCGTTCAACCCGAAGCCCGGGGTATGGATCCATATGATCTGAAAGTTAAATGGGGTGACAAGATCGCCTTTTGGGGCTGCCTGGGCAGTCAGAGTACCCTGCCTTTTGGAACGCCTGAAGAGATAGAGGAAAAGGTAACAGAACTCTGCCGCGTAATGGGGCAGGGAGGAGGTTTTATTCTGGCTCCGGCCAAAGAGTTGCAGCCGGAAACGCCGACACGAAATGCCGTGGCCCTTGTCGAAAAACTCGCCGCCGGTTTAAGGATGTAATTCGCGTTTCTTGTTATCTTTATCATCGCTTTTTATTGTGTTTATAATTCATATGAATTATATTGCTGTACTATGTTATGAGGAAAGCTATGAATAAAATACGTAAAATTAAAAAAGTGATCCGCGGTAAACCGACCCTTGAAGGCGCCGTGTGCATCTGAAACGGGTTCTTGGCTACCAGCATGTACCAATCGAAACGGATTCCGAGGATATGCGTTTCATCCTGGTTTCAGGAAAACCTCTCAACGAAACCGTTGTCCCGCACGGACCGATTGTAATGAATACCAAAGAAGGAATTCGGACGGTTTTTGAAGAATACAGATCCGGTACTTTTCTAAATCACAGCAACGATTAGGTTGCCGCAAAACGCTCCCTCAAAGATATTTTTATTTTCACGATTCATTCAAGGGTTGGGAAAAAGGATATTCAGCAACCAATTCGGATTGCGATTTTGGCAGGATTCAATTCACAGAGGAACTAAACGGATAAAACTAGAGGATAACGATGGAACGAAACAGATTATTTAGGATGCTTTTTCTGACTGGTTTGGCAGTACTATGGGCCGTTTCAGCACAGGCCTGTACCAATTTTTTGATTTCCAAAGGGGCTTCCACCGACGGATCGACCATGATCACTTATGCCGCAGATGCGCACGTATTATACGGTGAGCTCTATTATACAGCAGCAGCAGACCATTTACCCGGTGAAATGCTGGATATTTATGAATGGGACACCGGGAAATATCTCGGACAAATCGAACAGGTGCCTCACACCTTTACCGTGGTTGGTAACATGAACGAACACCAGGTTTCTATTGGCGAAACCACCTATACCGGCAGAACCGAATTGAAAAATTCAAAAGGCATTATGGATTACGGCAGCCTGATGTATGTCACCCTCCAGCGGGCCAAAACGGCGCGGCAGGCGATTGAAATAATGGCGGATTTGGTAGAGAGATATGGGTATTACAGCACCGGAGAATCATTCTCCATTGCGGATCCGAATGAGGTCTGGATTATGGAAATGATTGGCAAAGGACCGGACAGGAAAGGTGCTGTGTGGGTCGCCCGCAAAATTCCCGATGGTTATGTTAGCGCTCATGCCAATCAGGCCCGTATTCGCACATTTCCCCTCGATGATCCTGAAAATTGTCTTTATGAGAAAGAGGTAATCAGTCTGGCAAAAGAAAAAGGGTATTTTGAAGGAGAAGATGAAGCATTTAGTTTTGCCGATGCCTACGCGCCGCTGGATTATGGCGCCCTTCGTTTTTGTGAAAGCCGTGTGTGGAGTATGTTCCGGCGTGTTGCCCCTTCTTTAAATTTATCCATGGATTATGTTAAAGGCGTGAGCGGAGCAGAGCCCATGCCGCTATGGATCAAACCGGATACAAAACTGTCGGTGAGAGATGTCGAAGAGCTGATGCGGGATCACTTTGAAGGTTCTGAATTCGATATGACCAAAGATATCGGAGCCGGCCCCTACAAGCTTCCGTATCGTTGGCGCCCCTTAACCTGGCAGGTTGACAGTGTTGACTATTGTAACGAGCGTGCCACCTCTACCCAGCAAACCGGTTTTTCATTTGTGGCACAGGCCAGATCTTGGTTGCCGGATCCAATCGGTGGAGTGCTCTGGTTTGGTGTTGATGATACCTATAGCACGGTTTATATTCCGGTCTATTGTAACATTACAAAGGTGCCCGAAAGTTATGCAGTGGGAACGGGTGATTTTCACCACTTTACCTGGGAATCCGCATTCTGGGTTTTTAATTTCGTTTCCAATTACAGCTACTTGCGATACGCGGACATGATCAAAGATGTCCAGAAGGTGCAAAGAGAGTTGGAAGGCCGGTTTATGGCGCAACAACCGCAAATTGAAGCCGCGGCACTTGAATTATACAAAAAGTCACCGTATATGGCTATAGAGTATCTTACCGATTATAGCGTTGAATCCGGCAATAATACCGTTCAGCGTTACAGACAATTGGGTGAATTTTTAATCTACAAGTATCTGGACGGCAATGTAAAGAACGAGCTTGGCGAGGTAACGCATCCGGGGTATCCGGCGAGCTGGTACCGCCGTATTGTCGATGATACCGGTGATCATTTTCAAATGAAGGAACTCCCGGATGAAGACTAGGTTCGCCATTCCGGATTCCGCAACCGGAGAAACGGATGAAATATAGCATCATCTCGACTCTCGGCCCCTCCAGCCAGACGGATTCGATCTGGGAAGCGATGTTGGATGGCGGGGTTACCGGATTTCGCCTCAATACTTCGCATATGACTGTGGATGAATTGCTGCAACAATTGAAGGTTCTGGAGATGTTTTTTTCCGATCGGCAATCGTTTTTCCCCGTTGTACTCGATCTGCAGGGGAGCAAATGGAGGCTGGGACGATTTTCCCCTTTTGAGCTTCGGCAGGGTCAGAAAATCGATTTTGTTCATTCTGACTCTGCTGAAAACAAGGCTACCTTGCCGGTGCCGCATCCCGATTTTTTTAAAGCTGCCCGGCGTTCAAGTGGGGAGATTATAC
Source organism: Candidatus Zhuqueibacterota bacterium (assembly GCA_014728085.1). Classification (GTDB taxonomy): domain Bacteria; phylum Zhuqueibacterota; class Zhuqueibacteria; order Residuimicrobiales; family Oceaniaggregativiventaceae; genus Oceaniaggregativivens_A. The sequence continues at coordinate 21,480 of WJMF01000074.1, read as the reverse complement.
TCAACGATGCCAGAAATAGTCTTGCTGTAGATGAAATCGAACCGAACCGGATTCGCGCCACGATTGTTCAGGGGGGCAAAATATATCCCAATAAAGGAATTACCTATTCCAAATCTGATTACCGTCACGAATCCCCCGGCGATAAGGATTTGCATATCATTGAAAGGGTTGAAAAATTCCACTTTGTTCAATTTGCCGTTTCTTATATTCGCGACCATCTGGAAATGAGAAAATACCGCGATGTTATTGGTCCTTCGGCTGTTATTATTGCCAAACTCGAACGTCAGAGCGCGATTGACGATGCCATGAGAATCGCATATCATTCGGATGCTCTATGGCTGTGTCGTGGTGACCTTGGTGCTGAACTGGGATTGCGAAAAATGGCGATTTCGATTTATGATTTTAGCAAAAGAATTGCTAAAATACCCAGACCGGTGCTGCTGGCAGGGCAGGTGCTGCACCATATGACGACAAGCTCTGACCCAACGCGCTCGGAAATCGTTCATCTCTATGATGCTCTTGTCCGGGGCTATGCGGGACTGGTTTTATCCGATGAAACCGCTATCGGGCACGACCCGGTTAAAAGTTGTCGTTATGCAGCCCTTTTTCGTACGGATGGGTAATCCCGGAGTGGGTATTCTTTATTTCATTTTTCAAATCGGAGTTTCTCGTGCGCAAAAAGACATATGTACAGGTGGGATTAGGAGGCAGGCATGAACTCTTTCGCGATGCCTTGCTGGGTCCGTTTTCCCGATGGTGCGAATTGGTGGCACTATGCGATATCAATCGGGGTCGGCTGAATCTTTCCCGGCAGCGGGCGTTGAATCAATTCCATAAAGAAATCGATACCTGGCATGCTGATCAATTTGATGACATGCTGTTAAGCATTCGTCCGGACTATGTTATCGTTACTTCAATTGATTCTACCCATGACGATTACATTTGCCGGGCTCTGGAAAAGGGCTGTCATGTCATTACTGAAAAACCGCTGACAATAGATTCAGAACGGTGTCGTAAAATTCTCGAAACCCAACGCAGAACCGGTAAAACAGTCAAAGTCGCTTTTAATTATCGTTATTCACCGGTTCGCACCCAGATCAAGCAATTACTCGAGCAAGACATGATCGGCCGGGTACTTTCCATAGATTTTCACTGGATGCTGGATACCATACATGGGGCGGATTATTTCCGGCGCTGGCATCGACAAAAGAAAAATTCCGGCGGCTTGCTGGTGCACAAGGCGACACACCATTTCGACCTGATCAACTGGTGGATTGATTCCCTGCCGGAATCGGTTTTGGCTAGCGGCCGGAAACGGTTCTATACCCCTGCAATGGCCGGGGAATTGGGCCTAACCTCACGCACAGACCGGTGTATGACATGCCCTGAAGCCTCTGTTTGTGCTTTTTTCCTCGATTTAAAACGGAACAGCAATCTCAACGCCATGTATGCAGAATGTGAGCATTACGACGGCTATTATCGGGATGCGTGCGTTTTTGACAACCTTGTCGATATCGAGGACTGTATGAATGTGATCGTCAATTACAGAAATGGTGTGAAAATGTCCTATTCTTTAAATGCATTCATGCCATGGGAAGGCTATATCATCGCCTTTAATGGTACCAAAGGAAGGCTGGAGCACAAACTTCGTGAAACTGTGTATATTAACGCGGATGGCAAGATACCGGCGGAAACCGAGAAAGATGGCTCCTGGATCTGGTTTTATCCGCATTCCGGCAAAGAGTCAGAAATTCCTGTTCGTGAATCCAGCGGCGGACATGGCGGTGGAGACGATTTGATGCTGCACCATTTGTTTGGGTCGCCCGTGGAAACGGATCCGCTGGGACGGGCTGCGGATCATATTGCCGGTGCAGGGTCAATTCTTACCGGGATTGCAGCAAACAGGTCCATCAAAGAGAGAAGGGTAATCGAGGTCGAGGAGTTGATTGCGGGATTGTTAAAAGGATTTTTCAAAAAACGACAATCATAGGGTATCAAAAATTATTCCCGATCAAAACCTTTTCCGGTCTGGAAATTATCGATGAGGCTGATATCGCTGCGGACATGCAATCAATGGTTCGCGACGGATCGTACAAGAGAGCAAAAAATTTGGCAATTCATCCGGACGGCAAAAAAAATGATTATTTTAAGAATTTTTGCCGCTGCCGATTCGGACGACTTCCTTGCGATATGGGTTGAGAAACAGGAGACCAGTTCTTTTTGAACCTGCCCGAATAGATGGGAAACGGGGATAACGGCATCCCTGACAGCCAGAGTATATCCAGGTCTTTTTTAACCGGCTCAAAAATCGAGTCGCTTTGATCCAAAAGAACGCCGGATGGTAATTTTTGTTGCGAATGTGGAGAAATGGTATACGAGAATACCAGGGCAATGGCTATTCTTGAGCGGTTTTCAAAACAGAGACAGCTATATTCAGATTGCCGGCCGCAAGAAATTCCGATCTCGGCGCCTCTTTTATGAAGCAATGAAATAAAGTCACGTTCGATATAGAGATTATTGTGGCCGGTGAGAACATTTAATTTTTTCTCCTGACCCAGAAATTGCAAGAGTATCGGTTCGCACCAGTGTGGATCCGGATACATGGAATCAACATTAAAAAATTTCAAGCTCTCCGCCCATTGGGTATAATCCTCTAAAATCGTCTCCAAATCAGTGTTTAGCTGTTCAAAATATAGCATATCGCTTTCCTGTTTTAGGTCATGGTTTGCTGACGATTTAAATCCGCAACCGGCATCTTCTCTGCGTTATCCTGTAATAAATTTATGACACGAGTACTAAATTCATTACATCTTTGCGTCAATCCAGCGGGGATTACTCCATACCTTGTCCTCTATTAAGGTTTAAATTGTTGTTTTTTAGATGAGACCCTTTAATGACTTTATAATAAATTATTCAATGCAAAAACGGTACAAACTCTGTGCCGTTCATTTTTTTTCAATTGGCATATAAATAGCGTTTGATCTTTTGCGTCGGCGTTTTTTCAAATGGTTCTGTTTGCTCTATGATTTTATGAATTCGGGAGAAAAGGGGAAGCAACTCGTTGACACCCTGTCGCAATTCAAGCAGCAGCTTTTCAATTGATTTGTGTATCTGAGATTCTGGCAATTTCTGTTTTGTGAATTTTTCATCCAAAGATTCATAATTCAGATGTACCCTTGCAACCAGTAATTTTTCCTGTTCATAAACCAAAGATTCAGAAACATATTTATGTTCATTGAGCAACGCCTCTATCTCTTCAGGATAAATATTTTCCCCGCTCGGACCAAGTATCATGTTTTTCAGGCGGCCTATGATAAATATATACCCTTCTTCATCGACTGTTCCGAGATCTCCGGTTTTTAACCAACCCTCTTCATCCAGAACCTCTCTGGTTCGCTCCGGATCCCGGTAATATCCCTTCATGACCATTTTACCTCTGGCCCGGATTTCTCCTTCTCCGGTTTTGGGATTGGGACGATGAATACGTATCTCCACCCCCGGAAGGGGCTTGCCGACGGAACGAAATTTGGTTTCTTCAACATTTGTGCCGATAATGATGGGAGATGTTTCCGTCAATCCGTAACCAATGGCATACGGAAATGATGCCTTGCGCATGAATCGTTCAACTTCGGATGATACTGCTGCCCCTCCGATACCGAAGAATCTCAAGGAACCGCCAAAAGATTTTAAGAGTTTTTTGCCGATCATTTTATAGATGCGTTTCTCCAAAGGCGGAATTTTCCGCAGCAATTGCATTGCCTTGCCGCCATGCAGGACAGGCTCGATCTTTGTCTTGTAAATTTTTTCGATGATCAGGGGTACGCTCAACATCATGGTGGGTTTTACTTTTTCCAACGCCGGCAAAAGAATTCGTGCTGTCGGTGGTTTGTTGAGATAGTATATCGTCGCTCCCTGCATGATCGGTATAATCATACCAACCGTACATTCGTAGCTATGAGCAAGAGGTAGAATGGAAAGGAGCCGGTCGTTGGGTGTAACATCCTGTATCTTCGTGGTTGCAACAGCGTCATAGACGATGTTTTGATGCGTCAGCATGACGCCCTTTGAGTGTCCGGTGGTTCCTGAAGTGTAGATAACCGAAGCGATATCCTCCTCGTTTATCTTTTCAGAATGAAGCGGAGAAAGGCGCTTTGCAGCCTGTTTGATTTTGCCAAACTCTTTTGAACCTTCCCTGAGCACTTTTTTTACCTTATCGGACAGGTTGTGAACCGGTATCGAAAAGTCATCGATCAGGATAATCGTGGACAATGTTTCGAAATGGCCGTCTTCGATTTTGTGAATGAGTTTTTCCGATACGAATATGGCTTTACAGCCCGATTGCCTGAGAATGTGATGTACCTGATTGGTTTGAAAGTCGGGCAAAATCGGAACCGCTACCGCGCCTATTGACGTAATGGCAAAGTAGGCCACCACCCAATTCGGTTTATTCTCGCTGAGTATGGCGACAAGATCGCCCCTGTAAACACCCTGACTCTGCAAAGAATGACCAAGCTCCCTGACTTTTTGATAGAGTTCCTCATAGGTGTAGGATTTGCCGGCGAGATCAGCAAGAGCTTTATGGCCGGGAAAATAATCCCTGCTGTTTTGCAGAACGGCCCCAAGTGTATATTGTTCGGGATATGGCAATTTGGCCCTCCTCTGTTTTGTAAATAGATGATGACAACGCTTACGGAAAGGGTGAATTAAAACTGATTTTCATACTCGGATTTGGATGGAGATTTTTTTACAGTTATCCAATAGCTCTTCTTGTTTCCCTTTTGAAGATCAAGAAAGTGTTTTCCCAGAATGCGTCCCAGGACGCCGATCGGCGTCACGACGCCATAGAAGAGCAAGGTCAAAATGAGATGAGTCACTATCCGTCCAACAACCGAACCAACGGTTACAAGAACGATATAAACCGGTTTCAGGGGACGCGGAAAGATGATGCCGATCGAAAAGCCAAGCGAGAGGATATAAAAATAGAGGTAAATTTCTTTGCCCAGCAAAAGCTGCAGAGTTGCAATAGCTGCGAAAAAAATCGTACCGGTTATGCCGAATTTACGCAGTTCCTTTTTATCGAGTTTTTTCCTGTCGATGTGCATCAATCCAGTTCCGTGTTTTTAATCGAAATGTGTTCTTTGTTTTCTGCGGGTTGCTCATTTTTATCAAACAGATAATGGCCTATGACCAGATAATCCATCTCGGTACTCATAAAACATCTATAGGCATCATCCGGCGTACAGACAATGGGTTCGCCTCTGACATTAAAAGAGGTATTGACCAAAACCGGACAGCCGGTGCGGGCCTTAAAATGCTGCAAAAGCTTGTAAAAACCGGGATTGGTTTCCCGGTGTACGGTTTGCAGTCGGGCGGAATAATCGATATGAGTGACCGCCGGTATGCTGGAGCGGACAATGTTCAATTTTTCTATGCCAAAAAGACTTTTTTCTGCAGCCGACATTTCATGTTGCCGTTTCTTTTTTACGCCGGCCACCAGGAGCATGTAAGGACTGGGGCGATCGATATCAAAATAATTCGACACCTCTTCTGCAAGAATAGCAGGTGCAAAGGGCCGAAAAGATTCGCGGAATTTGATTTTCAGATTCATTTTTTTCTGCATTTCCGGACTGCGGGCATCTCCGAGAATACTTCTGGCCCCAAGAGCGCGGGGACCGAATTCCATACGGCCCTGAAACCAGCCGACAACCTGTTCCTGACTCAATAATTCCGACACTGTGGTGTATAACTCGTCTTCGTCGAGTTTTTTGGCCGGAAGGCGATGCTTGCCGATATAATCCTCAATGAATGAATTGTTGAAAGAGGGGCCCAGAAAGGAACCGTGTTGTGCATCACTTGAATTGTCGCTCTGTCGTGGTTTTTCAAGATATTGATACCAGATGGCCAGCGCCGCACCCAACGCGCCGCCGGCATCACCTGACGCCGGTTGTATCCAAATATCCTCAAAAAGACCCTCTTTGAGGATAAGGCCGTTGGCAACGCAATTCAGGGCCACACCACCGGCGAGCACAAGTCTCTCTTTGCCTGTAATCTTTTTGGCATGTGTGGCCATTTTTATCATCGCCAGTTCAATGACCTTTTGTATCGACGCTGCCAGATCCATATCCTTTTGCCGGAGTTGAGATTCCGGTTTCCGCGGTGGACCGCCAAAGAGCTGATTGAATGCATTGCTGGTCATGGTCAACCCCGCCGGGTAGTTGAAATATGTCATGTTCAAGCGGAAAGAACCGTCCTCTTTCAGATCGATCAGATGGTCGAGAATCCTGTTGACATAGCGGGGTTCACCATAGGGTGCCAGCCCCATAACTTTATATTCGCCCGAGTTTACTTTAAAACCCGTATAATAGGTAAACGCTGAATAGAGCAAGCCGAGCGAGTGGGGAAAGTGTATTTCGCGCAACAAGGTAACCCGGTTCGCTTCTCCCACGCCCATACTTGTGGTGGTCCATTCACCCACACCATCTGTTGTAATGATAGCGGCCTCATCAAAGGGTGACGGAAAAAAAGCTGCTGCCGCATGAGAGATGTGATGTTCGGGAAAAAGAATTTTTCCCTTAAAATCCTTGAATTCATCCTCTATGAGGGTTTTTATCCATAACTTTTTTTTCAACCAGAGGGGAAGGGCTTTGGTGAAGGACAACAGCCCCCGTGGTGCATATTGCAAATAGGTTTCCAGGATTCTTTCAAATTTAAGAAAGGGTTTGTCATAAAAAGCGATATAATCAATCTGACCCGGGGTGATATCCGCTTCTTGTAAACAATATTCAATTGCGTTTACAGGAAAATCCTGATCGTGTTTTTTTCTTGTAAAGCGCTCCTCCTGGGCTGCAGCGATGATTTTTCCGTCCTCAATGATAGACGCTGCGCTATCGTGGTAAAACGCCGAAACACCCAAAATATTCATAACTGTCTTCCGTTTTCAGCTGAGGTTGTTTAGTCATGCGCGGATTTTTTGATATTCATCTGTACCGATCTTTCTGCGGCAATGCTTTCAAGGGTCTGGTATACCTTATTCTGAAGCGGAATGCCTTCTTTCATATAGTGGTCGCGTCGTTCGTACTCTTTTTCACCATGAATAAAAATACGGTCCTCGCCTTCTGCTTTGGCAGAATTTTTCAAGCGGTTGATAAGATCATCGAGTTTTGTTTGAAAGATCTTTTTTTCGACAAAGGTTTCAATTTTCAACGCCATAAAGAAATGGCTCACCCTGGCGGGAGCGGGCTTTGTATTTTTTGGCGCATTTATTAAATCAGCATAAGCTCCCCCGGACAAAACACCGCACAAGATATCGACCAGTAAGGCCATGCCATAACCCTTGTATCCGCTGTATAGTTCTCCTTCACCTCCCAGCGGTAAAATACCGCCACCAATGCGGTTGAGCATATTGTGCAGAACCTGGCCGGGATCGGTCGTCACTTTGCCCTTGTCATCAACCGCCCATCCCTGTGGCAGCGATTTTTCTTCGCGATCATATACTTCCAGTTTTCCCCTTGGCACCACCGAGGTGGCCATATCGAGGAAAAAGGGCCTGTTTTGAAGCGTCGGTGCCGCCAGACTGATTGGATTTGTTCCCAGGATCATCTCTTTACCAAAGGTCGGTACGACCAGCGGTGCGGAATTGGTCATTGAAATGCCCAGTAAACCCTGTTGCAATATCATATTGGAATAATAACCGGCAATCCCGTAGTGATTGCTGTTCCGTACCGTAACGATGCCCACGCCTGTATTTTTCGCTTTTTCAACAACAAGCCGGGTGGCAAAATGACCTGCAACCTGCCCCAGGCCATCATTTGCATCAACCGTGGCTGTCGAAGCTGTTTGTTGAACAACCTTCGGATTATGCAAAGGGAAAATGACGCCGTTTTTCATTCCATCCGTGTATCTTTTCAGACGGGCGACGCCGTGCGACGGGATTCCCCGCAGATCAGCCATCACCAGATTGTCTGCACAGATGCGGGCGGTGTTTTGACTCAGGCCGAATGTTTCAAAAACACTCTGAATGAAATTTAACAGCTTTTGATCGTCTACCAAAACAGACATGATGTATCTCCTCGGTTGGTTAAACGGGTTTTGCTATAGTCGTCCTCACGTCTGTAAACAGGCTCTGAGGACTGTAGGCAAAATACCACCGTTTATAAAATACGTAACCTCAATATCTGAATCAAGGCGCGATTTGACTGTAAAGGTTGTTTTTTCGCGGCCTCTTTCGTGTACTTTGATGTTGATCTCCTGTCCCGGTTTTAAATCTTCACTCAGCAGGATATCATACTCTTCGTCTCCGGTAAGACCCAGGGACGCTATAGAATCACCATTGCCGAACTGCAAGGGCAGGACACCCATACCGACCAGATTACTGCGATGGATTCGTTCGTAACTCTCTGCTATAACGGCTTTTACGCCGAGCAGGAGGGTTCCTTTGGCGGCCCAGTCTCTGGAGCTTCCGGTGCCGTATTCCTTGCCTGCCAGCACGATGAGCGACGTTCCTTTTTCTCTGTATTTTTCAGCAGCATCGTATATCCACACCTTTTCGCGATCCGGAAAATGAACCGTAACGCCGCCTTCGGTGCCGGCGGTCAGCAGGTTTTTGATGCGTATATTGGCAAATGTCCCCCGGGTCATAACCTGATCATTACCCCGGCGTGAACCATAGGAATTTAAGTCCATGGGGTGAACACCATGATTTTTCAGATAACGGCCCGCCGGACTGTCCTCGGCGATAACACCTGCCGGGGATATGTGATCGGTGGTCACTGAATCTGCCAACATGACCAGTACTCTGGCGTTCAGGAACGGTTCAATAGATTTCGGATGAGGGGAGATGTTTTTAAAGAACGGTGGTTCCTGGATGTAGGTCGATTCTGCATTCCAGGGGTACAGTACATCGGAAAAAGTGGTTATGTTTTGCCAGGGAGGACTGAACCTTTCGATGTTTTGATAGGTCTTTGTGTAATATTCTGCTTTGTTGCTTTTTTCGGCGAGTTGATCGATTTCGTCATTTGTGGGCCAGATATCTTTAAGATAAACCGGCTTATTTTTGCGATCAAGACCGATCGGGTCTCTGGTTAAATCGATATCCACGGTGCCTGCAAGCGCGTACGCGACCACAAGAGGAGGCGAGGCAAGAAAACCGGCTTTGGTATAGGGGTTGATTCTTCCTTCGAAATTCCGGTTGCCGCTCAGAACCGCAACGGCCACAATGTTTTCATCCTCGATAGCATCTGCAATCGTCTTCTCAAGAGGACCGCTGTTGCCGATACAGGTGGCGCAGCCGTATCCGACGGTATGAAAGCCGAGGGCTTCCAGATAGTGATCCAATCCCGTTTCCCGGTAATAATCCGTAACCACTCTTGAACCGGGTGCCAGACTTGTTTTGGTCAGGGGAGAAATTTTCAGGCCTTTTTCGACGGCCCGTTTCGCCAGCAACCCGGCTGCGAGCATGACCCTGGGATTGCTCGTATTCGTACAGCTGGTAATGGCAGCGATCACAACGCTGCCATGCCTGAGCGTCGCTTTCGAGTTTTTCACCCGAACCGGTACGGATTTTTCCTGCTCTGATGCCGGTAAATCAAAGCCCTGTTGAGCCGTCGAAGCTGTCAAAGAAGAGCGAAATCCGGATCGAACACGGCTTAACGTCATGCGATCCTGTGGTCGTTTGGGACCGGCTACACTCGGTTCTATGGTATTCAAATCCAATTCCAGAACTTTTGTAAATTCAGGTTGGATAGTGTCGCTGTAAAACAACCCCTGCTGTTTAAGATATCGTTCAATAATATCGATATCCCTCGGATCGCGCCCGGTTCCGGCGAGATATTTCAGAGATTCTTCATCCACAGGCCAAAAGGAGAGGGTGGCACCAAACTCCGGCGACATATTGGAGATGGTCGCCCGGTCCGGCAGGGTCATGGTTTTCAAACCGGGGCCGAAAAATTCGATAAATTTATTAACAACGCCATGCCGGCGCAGCATCTCGGTAACCGTAAGGACAAGGTCGGTTGCAGTGGTTCCCGCTTGCAGGGCTCCGTTTAGTTTCAAGCCAATGACTTCCGGCATCAACATAAAGATGGGTTGTCCCAGCATCACTGCTTCTGCTTCGATTCCGCCCACACCCCAACCGACAATACCCAATCCATTTATCATCGGCGTGTGCGAATCCGTTCCGACCAGGGAGTCGGGATAGAGAAGTGTCTCATCACCGCGTTTACTTTGAAAAACGACCCTGGCGAGATATTCCAGGTTAACCTGGTGTACAATACCCACGCCGGGCGGAAATACTCTAAAGTTATTAAAAGCGTTTTGTCCCCATTTCAGAAACTGGTAGCGCTCCAGATTGCGTTTGAACTCCAGCTCCATATTGATTTCCAGTGCCCGGGGATCACCATATTGATCCACCTGAACAGAGTGATCGACAACCAGCTCTGCCGGTATTTGCGGATTGATAACCTGAGGATCGCCGCCGAGGGACTCCATTGCCGATCTCATCGCTGCCAGATCGACCAATGCCGGAACCCCGGTAAAATCCTGCAACAATACCCGCGCCGGTTTAAATGGAATTTCGTCCTTTGTATCATCTTTGCCCGGCCAGTTGGCAACGGTTTTGATATCCTTTTCTGTGATCTGCCGGCCATCCAGATTTCGCAGGATCGATTCCAATAAAATTTTTATTGTCAACGGAAGTCTGGAAATAGTTGCGATGCCTTCGGTCTCCAGACAACCGAGATCATAATATTGAAATGTTCCGTGTTTTGTGGTGAATGTACGCAACGCATTGAACGATTGATTGTTTTGAAAACCCATCTTTACGCCTCTTTTTGGTTGCTTGATGCTTGCCATCTCGATTGCAAAGAATCATCTCGAATCGTTTCAAAGACATAATCACAGAATTCGCGCGCCGTAGCGCCGTTGTCTCTTCCCGTTATTTTTACTTTTTGTTCATATTGACCGCAGATATCAAGCGCCATTTCCAGTTTTTTTGCCCTGTCCGTAAAACCGATATGATTGAGCATCATAATCGCTGCCCTGATCAGACTGGACGGATCTGCATATTTGCCCCGGTCTTCTTCGATCATGCGCGGCGCTGAACCATGTATAGCTTCAAACATGGCATAGCGGTAACCGATATTGGCGCTTCCGGCAGTGCCGACACCTCCCTGAAACTGGGCAGCCTCATCGGTTAAAATATCGCCATAGAGATTCGGAAGTACCATAACTTTAAATTGAGTCCTGCGGGCGGGATCGATGAGCTTGGCTGTCATGATGTCGATATACCAGGCATCCCATGTAACCTGCGGGTACTGTTTGCTGATGCGTTCGGCGGTTTCCAGGAAAAGACCATCCGTTGTCTTGACCACGTTGGCCTTTGTCACCACAGTAACCCTGTTGATATGGTGGTCGGCCGCATATTTAAACGCCATCTCCAGAATCCGCTCTGAACCCTGTTTGGTGATCACCTTAAAATCTACAGCCAGGTCATCGGTTACCTGTATACCTTTGCTTCCCAGAATATAAGAGCCTTCCGTGTTTTCACGGAAAAAGACCCAATCCAGACCCTCTGAGGGCACTTTGACCGGTCGTACATTGGCAAAAAGATCCAGCTCTCTGCGCATGGCTACATTTGCACTTTCGATATTGGGATAGGGACCGCCTTTTTCAGGAGTCGTTGTCGGGGCTTTGAGAATGACGTGACAGGCCTTGAGCGCCTCAAGCACATCATCGGGGATGGCCTTCATATGTTTGACCCGATTTTCTATGGTGAGTCCTTCAATCGGACGAAACTGCAGTCTGCCGGATGCTATTTCATCCTTCATCAAATGTTCCAGCAACCGCTGGGTTTCCTGGCAAATAATGGGACCGATTCCATCTCCCCAGCAAACGCCGACGATGATGGGTTTTACGGTTGAAAACTCTGTTTCCGGCGGCGGGTTTTTCATTTTTTGCACGCGCTGCAACTGTTCCTTTAGAAGATTTTCAAAATGGGATGTTGCCGGTTTGAGATCAGACATTCAAATTTCTCCTCTGATTGATGCTATAGATATCCCGTTAGTCCTTACTATGTATTCTCCGGATCGCTCAGATCGTCTTTTTTGCCGGTTCTGTAAATATAGAATTTTTCTCTGAGGTCGTCGAGCTCTTTTTGTTTCTGCTGAGCTTGTTTTAAATATATCTTGCCCAGCTCGATTCTGGCCAGATTAAAATTTTTCCTCAAAATCGTCAAAACATTCAAAAGAAATTTTTCCAGCGGTAGCTCGGTGATGAAGAAATTCCACAGGGTTTCTTCGACGATATCTACCGCATGATAAACCTCTTCGATTTCATACCCTTCACTGCTACGCTGTTTTGCGATCATCTGCATATGCTGAACAAAATGAAGTGGTTCTTTCTCTTTGATCGATTTAATAAAAGCATCGATAAATGCTTCTTCCCGCTCCAGATGGTGCTCATAGTGTATTACCTCGTAATGCGAAGCAGACAGATGTTCCAGCTTTACGCATACCGATTCTACCAACTCATCCTTGTGAGATTTGATGATGTTAATAAGGTATTCTTTGTTTTCTATCATAATAATGACGGATCCGTTCATTTCTTCGAATAATCTGTTTTTCGATTTTACCTATCATTTCAGGGATATAATTTTTGTATTTTGGGGAGGTTTTTTTAGCCTCCTGCCACAACCCCTCTTCAACCAGACTCAAAAAAGATTCTATGGAAGAAAAGGGCACCAAAGTCGGTTTTGAAGCCCATTTTTTTAAAAAGCGTTCCAATTCGGCATGATATCCTTCATGAAAGCACCCTTTACAATCCTTGAACGGATAGGGATTGGCGGCGATCTGAAATCCTTTTATGGCCATAATTAATGGCTGATAGTCATATTCAAAATAGAGTCTTGGAAATTGATATTCCACCACATAGTTCCAGCTGTCGTCATCCGGATTTTTGTGGTGACGGTTTAAACGCGAGAAATAGAGTCCAACCTTTGGATAAATAATCTCACCGCGATGAATACGCATCTCCCGTAATTTTTGTTCTGAATCTTCGCGCAAATCTCCTCCCAGGAGTAAAAGGCACAAAAGATGATCAGGAGAGGTTAGTTTATTAAAGTTTTGGTGTTGAGAGATTTGCATACTGATATGGAGGCTATGGGGTTTGACTTCCATGTATCTTACAGCCAGGTCAATCAGGCGCGATAGAATCCAGGTATCCTGGGTCGCCGGTTTTGAAACATCACCAAAGAGTTTATAACGCCCGAATGCCAGCTCGAGGAAACCGCGTGTCCTCGTGGCGCTGCTGGTCAAAAACTTGTGATCGTCTATATGAGCACCCAGCTTCCAGCCTCTTCGCATCAAATCAAAATCATAGAAATAGTAAAAGCTGTCAAAAAGTGGATCTTCTCCCGGCGATGCTTTGATCGCATTCACACCCAGATTGGAAAATTCCAGCTCAGCACCCAGAGGAACACCGCCCACCCGGCGATTGCTGCGTAGCCACTCTACCACCATTTCCGCTCTCGGCATGCTGAAGATCTGTTCCGCTATGAATATGGCCGCAACGGTATAATCAATATAGGACATCTTTGGCTGATAACTGTCGAGATTGAGCTGCTGAATTGCGGCATTGAGTTCATCGCTATAGAGCGTAAGCATTTTTAGCGACAACAGGGCAGATACCGTATGCATATAATATTCATCCTGGATCTCGATCTGCGACCGAAAGTGAGTGCGGAATCTCTCTTCCAGCTGATTGAAAACAATGAATTTAATCATCAGTTTTATATAATTCGCCGCATAATTCAGCGCTTTGGGTTCCCGTTTCAACCAGGTCAGTCTGGGAATGTTTGCGGATTCGATTTCGTGTTTGATAATAAAAGGCGGAAATCCCGCCTCCTGAAAATATTGCCGTATAATGGAGTGGATTTCCTCGGAAAGCAATTCTTTTGTCACCCGTAACGGAATCGATTCCCGGTCATAAATCAGGCAGCGGTCGGCTTTGTCGCTCAGATACCGGTTTACATTCTCTTCGACAAATTGCTCGATGCGGTGCCGCTTTTCCAGGCCGGCCTTGAATAGCGGTTTAAGCGCCTCGGGATTGCCGATATAGACATAGGCAGTAATCGATTTTTGTCCCAGGCTGACCTGGACTGTTTTGCGAAAATAGAGATTTCCTTCTGATTCATACTCATCGAGTTTTTTGATAATATCCGGCGTAACGCCATAAACCAGCTGACCGTCGATTTTACTTCCGCGCCAGGGCACGGCGAACGGATAACCGCTCTCAGGATGTATTCGGCGATAATCCACCAGCGTTGCCTCTTCCGAACGCAACTGTTTACCGGTCAACAACTGCAGATGATAAAGACTGTTCAGAGAGCCATAGACGAACAGGGTGTCCAGAACGTTCCGATCTGCGGGTTTATTTTTTGTATATATATCTTTAGATAACATGCGGAATAACTGATGATATTAGATATTTTTGAAATATTGTTTAAAAAGCTTCATCATTTCATCATGTGATATGGCGGTAACTCTGCCTTTTTCATACTGTTCTTCTACCCATCCATACATTTGGGCGACTCGGGGATCTCTTTTGTCGATGTGGGGCTTGCCGAGCTTGTCGAGTTGCTGATTGACCCAAAACCCAACGCCTGCTATGCCGGAGCGGTTGGTAATATGGACACCCAAAGGCCGGTTGAGAATTTTGCCGGTATCGAAAATATTATAGATTTCCTCATTTTTTATGACGCCATCCGCATGAATGCCTGCCATGGTGACATTAAATCGTTCTCCCACAAAAGGATAATTCGGCGGCAGGATTACGCCTATTTCCTGAAGAAATTGCCCGATTTCGGTAATCGCACTTAAATCCATGCCATTGCTGTCGCCTGTCAGGGAGGTATACTCGACCGCCAGCGCTTCTATGGGCGAATTGCCGGTTCTTTCGCCCAGGCTCATCAGAGCCCCGTTTACTGAGGAGACACCTGAAAGCCAGGCGGTAACGGAATTGATATGCACTTTATGAAAATCATTGTGGCCATGCCATTCAAGATTCTCTGAAGGGATATCGAATTCCCGTTTTAAATAATGTACGATCTTTCGAATTGATCGCGGAAGCGCGACACCGGGATAGGGGAGACCATATCCCATGGTATCACATAATCGAATTTTAATATTCAGCCCGGATTTTTGAGAAAAGGTGAGTAATTCTTCGGTAAATGGAATCACCGTTTCCCAGAAATCAGCCCGGGTAATATCTTCAAAGTGGCATCTTACGGTTTCGAGTCCGGTTTCCGCCGCTGCGCGGACCACGGTCATAAAATTATCCAGTACCTCTCGCCTGGTTTTTTTGAATTTAAGGAATATATGATAATCCGAGATCGAGGTCAGCATACCGGTCTCCCTGATTCCCAAATCCTTTACCAGTTCGAGGTCTTTCGGATGTGCCCGAATCCAGGCCGTGACTTGAGGAAATTCATAGCCCTTGTTGCGGATTTCCTGCAAAATTTCCTTGTCTCTTTCTGAATATACAAAAAATTCCGACTGTCTGATAACACCCTTTGGCCCGGATAAACGGTGCAGAAGATCGAAGAGTTTAGAGGCTTGTTCTACTGTAAAGGGCGTACGTGCCTGCTGACCATCTCTGAAGGTTGTGTCTGTCATCCATATATCCTTTGCCGGTTCAACCTGAACCACCTCGTTATCGAAAACCGTTTTGGGTACCTGGGTATAGGGGAAAATATCCCGCATCAGGTTGGGTTCTTCAGTATCGACAAGGGGGTGTTTTGGAAATTTTTCAACTTGCTGCCAGTCTTTGCGTTTTGATATCATATGAACCTCCCGGGATAAATATATATAAAATCATTTTTTAATCATTTTACTCGCCGAGGTCCGCTTCGCCGACGGATCGGTAGTTCCGTTTGGGTTTGATTCTGTTAGGGAAAGATTTTTTACTATCGTGCTATTTTATTTGCCTGCAACTCTCGAGTCCGTTATTTGCCGGGTGGAAAAAAATGCGCCATTGTCCTAATCAGTAAAACAGAAAAATTTCCAAGTTGTTCCTGAAATTACAACATTTGTGGATATTATGCAACTCGGTTGTTTCCCGGTGATCATGAAGAAATATTTTGCTTTTTAGATGCTAAAATGATTATATTGAAGAACCGGCGAGAAAATGATGAATGCAGTTTTGGATTTTTATTTGCAGGCGAGGATGTTATGAAACTCAAATTTCTGATCTTTGTATTGCCGGCGGTTCCGTTTTTTTTCTTTTGTGCCTCCAGCCAAAATGGTTCAAGGCAGACGGCAAAGACCGGCGATAATGTGAAGATCATAGAAGATTTTGATCCCGGAACCCTGGATGATTACCGCCAGGATGAAAGAGAGGAAAGCGAAACTGCCCAGGTATTCGATATCGATAAATTTTTGCAAGGGTCTGCCATGCAGGAACTCGGTGGCGCAACCCAGGTCCCCGGATACCGCATTCAGTTGATCTCAACCCGGGATGAAAGTGAAGCACGGATTATCAAACAGGAAGCCTTGTTGAAATTTGATGTTGAGGTTTATACCATTTTTGATAATCCCTATTACAAGGTCAGGGTCGGGAATTGCATTTCCCGGCTTGAGGCGGAAGCTTTGCAGCAAAAGGCAATCGAGGAAAACTTTCTGGATGCCTGGGTGGTCAGGACGATGGTTGTCCCGGTGACGGAGGGAGAAAGCCACGACTAATCTAATCCATATCTTGCAATTGAGCTAAAGGTCTGATTTTTTGTTTGGAATCAGGCCTTTTTTTTATTATATTTAAGTTTGAAATTTTTTTTCTTTGTTTCGATTTCCCGTTTCAGGCGGGTTTATTTTTTTAGGAGGATATAATGTCGGGACATTCAAAATGGAGTACTATAAAGCGTAAAAAAGGCAAGGAAGACGCCAAGCGGGGTCGCATTTTTACGCGTCTGATTAAAGAAATAACCGTGGCTGCACGCACGGGTGGCGGGGATGAAACTTCCAATGCCGCGTTGCGCTCTGCCATTCAAGCGGCCAAAGCGGCCAATATGCCTGCCGTCAATATAGAAAAAGCGATCAAACGAGGAACCGGCGAATTGCCGGGTGTGCAGTATGAGGAGATTGTTTACGAAGGATATGGTCCCGGTGGCGCGGCCCTTTATATCGAAGCCGTGACGGACAATAAAAACCGTACGGTTGCAGAACTTCGGCATATTCTGTCGAAATATGGCGGCAGTCTTGGTGAAAATGGCTCTGTTGCCTGGATGTTTACCAAAAAAGGCGTCATCCTGGTACATAAGGACAAAACCACGGAAGATGATCTGATGGTGGCAACGCTGGATGCCGGAGCCGACGATATCGAGGAAGATGGAGACTTTTTCCAGATTACCACACAACCGGGAAATCTGGAATCGGTTAAGACGGCACTGCAGGACAATGATATACCTTTCGAGTCAGCAGAAGTAACCATGGAGCCTTCCAATACCGTAAAGCTGGAAGGCAAAAATGCTGAACATATATTGAAATTGATGGATGCACTCGAAGAACACGATGATGTGCAAAATCTTTATTCGAATTTTGATATTGATGAATCTATTTTGGAACAAATGAGTGAATGATTGTTTTGGGAATCGATCCCGGCAGCCAAAATACCGGATACGGTATACTGGATTGTCAGGGAAATAATAATCCTGGTTGTTTGACATACGGGAATATCGGATTGAATCCCAGAGAGGATTTTTATCTGAGATTAAAAGAGATTTATGATAAAATCGAACAACTGATTCTTCAACATCAGCCTGTTCATGTTGCATTTGAAGATGTCTTTTTCAGCCGCAATATCAAGGTTGCATTACATCTCGGACAAGCGCGCGGGGCAGCCATAATTGCTGCGTTAAACCATAAACGCCAAATATTTTCCTATTCGCCTAGAGAAATAAAACAAGCCCTCACCGGGCATGGCAATGCGTCAAAAGAACAGATAAAACGAATGGCAGAAAACATTTTGCAGGTCGATCTTGAGGGGTATCCCCTGGATGTCTCGGATGCTCTCTCCATTGCAATTTGTCATGCCTTTCGATGGAAAACCATTTCACAAGGAAGTTCTGATTAAATGATTGCGTTTCTAAAGGGACGGATTGTTCAAAAATCTACATCTGAGGCGGTCATTGAGGTTAACGGAGTTGGCTTTTGGGTACATATACCGGCATCGACCTTCGAACTGTTGCCCGATATCGATCAGGAGTGCATTCTCTATACCCATCTCCACGTTCGGGAAGATAACATGCAGCTATATGGATTTGCCACCAATGCGGAGCGGATGCTTTTTCTCGATCTTTTATCGGTATCGGGAATTGGTCCCCGTTTGGCTATAGGAATCTTGTCTGCAGCTCCGGTGAACCGGATATATGGCTATATATGCGATAAAAACGAAGCCGCTCTAACGCGTTTACCCGGTCTCGGTAGAAAGACCGCCCAACGGCTGTTGCTCGATTTGAAAGACAAGGCTTCAAAAGTCGCCTCCGGCATAAGTACTGATTCCGCTATCCGCGAAGAGGCTGTCGTCGCATTAACCTCTCTCGGATTTACGGCTGCAGATGCTCAGAGTGCTGTTGAGATTGCCCTGAAGGAACATACAGAAGGGCTTTCACTGGAAGAATTGATACGAACCAGTCTGAAAAATAAAAAATCGTTATGACTGATTACTCTGATAAAATTACAGCTCCGGATACCCTCAGCGGTGAAAGGGAATTGGATGTCACCCTGCGTCCGACCTCTTTTCATGAGTTTATCGGACAAACCAAATTAAAAGAGAATCTTTCGGTTTTCATCAAAGCTGCGCGTGAACGCAAAGAGGCGTTGGATCACGTCATTTTTCATGGCCCTCCCGGCCTGGGCAAAACCACGCTGGCTTATATTATGGCCAATCAACTCAAGAGTACCATCCGTGTCACCTCCGGCCCTGCCCTGGAAAAAGCCGGTGACCTCGCCGGATTGCTGACCAATCTCAATGAACGCGATGTTCTTTTTATCGATGAAATTCACCGCCTGAACCGGGTGGTTGAAGAATATCTCTATCCTGCTATGGAGGATTTTAAGCTCGACATCATTATCGATAAAGGTGCCAATGCCCGTTCCATCCAGTTAAAGTTGCCGGCCTTCACCCTTGTTGGGGCCACCACACGGGCTGGTCTCATCTCATCACCGCTTCGGGCCAGATTTGGCGTTTCATTTCGTCTTGATTATTATCCGCCGGATGCTTTAAAACAGATCGTCTCCAGATCGGCCCGTATTCTGGGATTTGAAATTGAACCCGCGGCAGAACTGGAAATCGCCAAGCGCTCGCGCGGAACGCCCAGAATTGCCAACCGGTTGTTGCGCAGAATTCGTGATTTCGCCCAGATAGATGGCCAACGCGTCATCTCCTGTGAGATGGCCCATAATGCCCTGTTACGTCTGGATGTCGATGAGAAAGGTCTGGATGAAACCGACAAGCGTATCCTGCTGACTATTGTCAACAAATTCGGCGGTGGGCCGGTGGGCTTGAACACAATTGCCGTCGCAATCGGTGAAGAAGGCGATACCATCGAAGAAGTCTATGAACCCTACTTGATTCAAATGGGATTTTTGAACCGTACGCCGCGTGGAAGAGTGGCTACTGATTTAACCTATGAGCATTTTAAGCTCAAACGCAATCATTCTCAGCAAAAACTGTTTAAATAATATATCAGGAGATACTATTTTATATAGTAAAGGAGGAAAAAGGCTTATGAAGCTGTCAGATTTTAAATATAACCTTCCTGAAAAGCACATTGCTCAACATCCACCCAAAAACCGCAGCTCTTGCAGAACCATGGTACTGGACCGGGAAAATGAGTCCATTCATGAGATCAAATTTATAGATATTCTCGATTTTATGGAAGAAGGGGACTGTCTGGTTGTCAATGAAACCAAAGTATTTCCGGCCCGCCTGGAAGGAACCAAGGATAAAACCGATGCAAGGGTAGAGGTTTTTCTCTTGCGCGAGCTTGAGAAAGGACTTTGGGAAGTGCAGGTAAAACCGGCAAGAAAGGTGCGTGTCGGGAATCGGCTGTCGATCGGCGATGATCTTACCTGTGATGTGATCGATAATACGATATCCGGCGGGCGTGTTGTGCGTTTTAATTACAGCGGTGATTTCTACGAGATCGTTGAAAAGATCGGCAGATCACCTTTACCTCCTTATGTTAAAAGAGAACCGATTCCGGAAGATAAGGACAACTATCAGACTATATTTGCCTCCAAACGAGGCGCGGTTGCTGCGCCGACAGGAGGGCTGCATTTTGATAAATCCATGATCAATAAAATCAGCAAAAAAGGCGTAAAAATAACCCCTATTCTCCTTCATCTCGGATTGGGAGCCTTTAGGCCGGTTATGGTCGAAGATCTGAGCCGGCATAAAATGGATTCAGAATATTATGAAATCCATAAAGAGACCGCTGATATTATCAATGAAACCAAAAAAAATAAAAAAAATGTCATCGCTGTCGGGGCCAGTGTGGTGAGGGTTCTGGAAACTTCGGTTACATCCGAAGGATGGGCAAAACCCGGCGGTGGCTGGACGGATAAATTTGTTTATCCGCCTTATGATTTTAAAATCGTAAACCGGTTGATCACGAATTTCCATATGCCAAGCTCAACTGTCCTCATGATGGTGTGCGCTTTTGCAAATCGCGATTTTGTGTTCAAGGCTTATCGCAAAGCCCTGAGAGAAAAATACAATTTTCTCGGATTCGGCGATGCCATGTTCATTATTTAGTCGCTCTCGATTATGGATGCTCAATCCCGCCATAATAACGCTATAATTGTCGCAGCTGGTGCGGGAAAGCGAATGGGGAGCCAAACCCCGAAAGCTTTTTTGCAAATCAGCGGCAAAGCGATATTGTTGCGAACGCTGGAAAAGTTTCGAGACGCTGACGCTGTTGATTCCATAACAGTCGTATTGCCGCAACAATCCTTTTCTGTCTGGGAACGCATGGTCTCAAACTGGACTGTTGCCAAGCTGGATGCAATCGTTGCCGGCGGGGCTAACCGGCAGGAATCGGTCTGGAACGGATTGAGTCAATTGTCACCGCAAAGCGATATTGTTTTAATCCATGACGGTGTTCGTCCTTTCATTCGTTCGGTGCTGATTGAACAGAGCATCAGAACAGCACAGTCTGCCGGCGCGGCAATCCTCGGCGTTATGCCAAAGGATACGATTAAAATGATTACGGCAGAACGGGTCTTCGGAACCTGTCAGCGCAGCGGTCTCATTGCCGTTCAGACGCCGCAAGCCTACCGCTATGATATTATCATGCAGGCTTATCGCCATGCGGGCGAGAAGGGCATTACCGCCACAGATGATGCCGCACTCGTTGAGCAAATCGGTTGCGGAATCGAATGGATTCAGGGTGACTATTTTAATATTAAAATCACCTCCCCTGAAGATATCGCG
>WJMF01000073.1 GCA_014728085.1 Candidatus Zhuqueibacterota bacterium | reverse complement strand
AGTCCCGGCGGATCGAGTCCCTTGCCGCAACGGATAAAGCGGTTGGCTTGAAAAAAGGTATCTTCGACATACCCGGCAGAGAGATCGCGAAACCCGAAAAAAGTACAGCCGATGATTTCGCGACCGTGGTCGATACCGCTGCTCAGTCCGCCTCCGGAAAATCCGAAACCGTGTGTGGCATTGTCCCAGTCTCCGCCGCCGAACCAGATGCCCTCGACCCGGATAAAATCGCCGGCAAGGGTCACAGAGGGTGCCTTGCCGTCATCCCCGGTGACCAGCACGAATTCGCCATCCGCGGCTTTGACAATCGTGGCATTGTCCTCATCCACCCCTTCGGCCGATCGATCTGCCTTGCCGATAATCGGACGATTGGCCGGATCGGAATTGTCCACCTCGTAAATGCCCTCGCGTATGATCAACGTCGAGGCAGGAGTCATATTGTCGAGAGCATATTTCAGGGTTTGCCAGGCCTGAGTGCTCGAGGTGCCGTCATTGGCGTCGTCGCCGTTGGTGCCATCGAGATAAAAACGCACCGCCCCGCTGTTGCTATAACAGCCCAGATGTGAATAGGTGGGCGCCGGGGTCTGGCAATCCGGATAGGGATTGGCTTGGCAGGTGGGATCATTGCCGTCACAATTGCCGCACACCACATTGGGACCGGTGATCGGATCCAGGTTGTTTGGGTATTCATCGACAAAATCGCTTTGATTATTAAAACCTGGCGCCACATTGCCTCGGATCTGATAGCGACCGATGATGCTGGTGCAGGCGCCGCCGTCGCTGGTCTCGTACGGTCGTTCATACCCCGTACATCGCGCGCGCGGATCGTCCTGGGTGTTTTGATCGTCATTGGAAAACACACCGACAAACTCGTTCAACGACCCGAATACGGTGTTGTTGACGATGCGGGCGTCGACAAACTCGTACTCATAAGAGGGCATCAATGGACCATGCACCATCTGGGAACAGCGGGATTGCAGACTGACGAATCGGTGGCCATTGCCATAGACGGTATTGTCGCGGATGAGCAGATTGCGGGCCGCCGCACCGATAGCCGAGACGTTATTGCTGCCGTTTTCACCAAATGAATTGTTGACCACAGCGATAAAATTGCCCAGCCGCACTTCTTCCGGATCCCAGATGCCATTGTCATTGAAATCCCGCGAACAGTCGTCATTGCTGAAAAACTCGATGGCACTGGGATAATAGTCATAGTCGATACTGCTGTTCAATACCCCAGAGCCGTGCGTACCGTCCAGTAAAATGGCATGCGATGCTGTGCCGGAGAAATGGCAGCCCCGCACCCAGATATTGTCGCCCCAGGCGCCGCTGTGGAGTTCCTGCACGCCGGTGGCCCCGAAAAACTCACAATTGTCAAACACGATATCTTTGGCGGTCCAGATCGATACCCCGGTACCGGCCTGATCATTGGCATCAAAAATAATATTTTTAAAATAAAAATCACGCGCGCGATTGGCCAGGGCATAATCAGAGGCATAATTATCATCATGCCAGTCCCCGGGCTGGCCCTGAATATTGATCATGGTATTGTTAAAAGAGCCGTTATCGCGGGGGATACCGGTAAATCCGCTCGGAGCCTGAATCGTGGCGTTGCCGTTTTCGGCGATAAAATGGATATGATTGCGTCCGGCGATCTCCAATCCGGTGGTGGAAACCTGGTAGGTGAGCCCCCCTTGCAGGAGCAGCACCGCCGCGCTGTCCGGATGCAGCGGCACATCATCCAACGCATTCTGCAAGCTGCCGCCATAGTCGTTACTGACGTCATAGACAGGATACGGAGTACCGTCCTCGAATTGAGACAGGATATTGGGATTATAGGTGGGAGATTCCGGATTAAAGACATGATTGGCCCACCAGTCGTCTTCTATATCGCCGCTATAATCGAGGGCCAATTCCGGCACACCGGAATGGCCGTAATCGATGAGATCGATGCTCACCTGACAGGGTTGCAACCCCGGCGACTCGGCCGTGATCGTGGCCTGACCCGTGGTGGTACCGCTGACATAGCTGATGGCGGTGATGCCGTTGACGCATTGGGCCGGATTGGCACCCACCAGAGAGCCGGGACCCGAGAGCGAAAAGGCGATTTCATTGTCGATACCGGGACCATCGAGAAAATTGCCCCACTCGTCATAGATTTTCACCGAGAGGGTCGAAAAGCTCGATCCGTCCGCCATCAGGGTCGTATTGGACGCCTGGCAGTGAATCGAATAAGGCTCGACTTTGATAAATGTCACATCATCGACCCAAACTTTGGCGCCGGAGGGAATATCGGTATGAAAATGCAAATTGCCATCGATGGGATTGCCGCCATTGTCGGTGGTGGTGAAATAGGTCTGGATCAGCTTCCAGTCTGTGGATTCTTCATCATAGGTAACAGACGGATACCCTGCCGGTGGATAGGGATTGGAATTGTGAAACATGCGAAAAAAGCCGCTGGTCATGTTTTCCGATTTGACCCAGGCGCGCATCAAATAGGTGGTATTGTCTTCGAGATCATCGAATCCAAAGTTGTTATCGGAATTAAAGATATGTCCTTCTCCGGGTCCCGGATTGGCGGAATCCACCGGACCTTCCAGTCGGAAGGACGCGGTACCCCTGCGCACGTGGTCGGGATTGGTCTCGCGAAAGGCATAGACGCGTTCCCACCAGCCATCCGGGTAGCCGTTGGCGCCGGCGTTACCCCACATATCGTGGGTATCGATTTCAAAACCGGGATTATTGGAGAGGTTTTGAGAAAATAAGGTCGAACAAACAAACAAAACGAGTGCGATCGAAAATTTCCCTTGTATCATAAAATTTTCTTATCCTCTTTATAGTGTCACATTTTTTTACCAAAGTAAAAGCACGAAAATTCCTTCGATTATTCCCCGAGACAACACTGCTGCACTTTAAATATACATGACTTTTATTCATATCCTGCAAACAGGTTTGTTCAGCTCTTTCTGCAGTGAATACAATCTCGATTTCCGATTCTGATTCAGTAGAAACTAGTTTATGCTCTATTCCATTTAATTCGATGTATATAATCATATAAAGTTGCAAAGAATAGTACAATATTGAGTGTAATAAATGGTAAAATTCAAATAAATATTGTGATTTTTAACACTTTTAATACAAAACACACTATTTTGATGCAAATCCTACCAGGAATAAATGGATTTTCGGCTATATTTTTTGACAATCCTATCCGGCTCATTTTTTATCGCAAAGAAATTGTTTGGCTATCAGCAAATGCCAGTCATGTTTCTGTGAGCAAAAAGGACCGCGGGGCTGCCTCTATTCCTTTTGTTGATTATTACTTTGCTTTAGGAAGGTGATCTCTTTCGCTGGGGTATCACTGCAATGACTTGATAGAAAAAGGCACATTTTTATGAGCATGCAGGTTGGAATATTCATTTTTCTATTTTTAATCCCTTTGCTCCTCCACTCGCAAACCTGGACCCTGCTGCAAGATAATTTCGAGTCGGGAAATTTAGACCAATGGGATAAAGTTCCGTCTGATGAAACCGGACTTTTTGTAACCTACCAGGCTGAACCCGCTCCCGGGGATAGCGTGATTATCGATGGCACTGGCTTTGATTTGGGCGCCTGGGGAGGGATGTTTGATATCGAGCATGTAGACTATATACGAGTGAATGGGTTTCATATCGTACATTCGACCTGGGTTGGAATACAATGTTATAATGCCAATCATATCGAAATACTAAACTGCTCGACATGTGACACCAAATCCACCGGTATCTATAGTTGTATGCCGGCATGATATTCACGCTTCTGAATCCTACCGATGAGCTAACGTGAAATCCGGTAATAAAGCAGTACCTTTTGATTTGTTTTCATAACGAAATAATTCCTTCTTATCACACTATGCTGATAACCTGCACAAAATATCCGCATCACTATCAATATTTTTTTTAACCTTTTCTGGCGATTTCACCATCCATATCGTCAAATCACGAAAAAAATATCACCCGAATATATTTCCGGTTCAAAAAGTCCCTTTTTCGTTACTGTTTATTAATAACTTGTCTAATTTCCTGCAAAAATCTGTGTACAACTCTTTTGGCACGCTCTTTGAACAAAAAATACAAACCAAATTGAACCTGCAACTATGGGAGGAAAAAATGAAAAAAATTATGATTGCATCGTTATTGGTTTTTGTCTTTACAACAACATCCGCCTTTGCCGATTCCGGTTCATTCATCGGATTGCGCGGCGGATTGTACACCGATGTGGAAGAACCCTTTATCGGTGCCGAATACCTCACCGGTATCGGGCCGTCCGTGGATTTTAATCCCAATATCGAATACGTCTTTATCGATAACATGACCTACATGACCTTCAACATCGACGCCCATTATGACTTTTACAACCGCCGCGGCGGATTTATCTATTTCGGTGCCGGTCTCGGCATCAGCTATGTCGATATCGACGGCGCGGCCGAAAGCGAAACCGATACCGGCCTCAACCTTCTCGCCGGCGGTGGTCTCAGCCGCGGCTCGGTTATCCCCTACATCCAGGTAAAAATGATCCTGGGCGATAACGACGAGCTGGTGGTGGGGTTTGGACTTCGTTTTTAAGACAACTCTCATCCCCCTGCAAATTCGTTCAGGTCTGACAGACCTGAGCATTTGAACATCAAAGCACAGGCCAAAGGCAGCTCTACCGGCCTGTGCTTTTTATTCCTGCAAAAAAATAATCCTGTTGCGGAAAATTCTGATCAGCAAGCCAAAGCCGTCCTTTTCCCTCCCCTCACATCATAAAAGAGAGTGCCGGCGATCTCTCTCTGATTCCGCATATATCACCTATCCCGGCATACCCGTTCGGATCGGATAGCTGCAAAATTCAATTATCGCTTGCATCTCTGACTTTTGTAATTGCATGAATAAGAGTATAGCACCATGCTAAGACAAAATTTTTCCAGATCATGAAAGATCATTGAACATATTCCCATTCATCTGCGGGAAATATCAATAAAAACACCTGCTTTTTACCGTTTTATACTTTGAAATCTCCAATATTTTTAGTTATTTATAATATGTACATGATAAAAGTGAATCATTCAATTTCCGGAAAGATACTCCTGTGTCCCTACAACCATTGTTTTGCAAAATGGGGATCAATATAGAGCAAGTTCGAGGTTAATCTGTATCAAAAAACAAGGAGCCAATCCATGTTCATCGTCCATGTCATGGTTCACATCAAAACAGACCAAATCGAGGCCTTTAAACAAGCCTCACTGGAAAACGCCCGAAACAGCATTCAGGAACCCGGAATCACCCGATTTGATTTGCTGCAACAACAAGATGACCCCGGCCGTTTCGTCCTCGTCGAGGTCTACCGCACCCCCGAGGATGCGGGCAAGCACAAGGAAACCGATCACTATAAAACCTGGCGCAAAGCAGTTGAGAATATGATGGCAGAACCGCGGTACAGCATCAAATACGACAATATCCATCCCGATGATGAAGGCTGGGCGTAAAGATGACATTCGAATTTGCCACAGCGAACCGGATCATTTTCGGCCGGGGAAAGGTTTCTCTGCTCACGGCTCTGGCTGCAGAACGGGCAAAGCGATTGTTCGTGCTCACCGGAGGCGACAAATCGCGGATCGCGCCCTTTATCACGGATTTACAAAATCAGGGACTCGACATTCGGGATTTTCAAATCAGCGGGGAACCCGATACCGATCTTGTTATCAAAGCAAGCGCTCTGGCAAGGCAGCACAAAGCCGATCTCGTCATTGCCATCGGCGGCGGCAGTGTCATCGATAGCGGCAAGGCAATTGCGGCTTTGCTGACCAATCACGGCGATCTGCTCGATTATCTCGAGGTTGTCGGCAGCGGCAAAGCGCTGCAAAATCCTTCAGCGCCCTGTATCGCCGTTCCCACCACCGCCGGCACCGGTTCTGAAGTGACGCGCAATGCGGTTCTTCGTTCCAAAAAGGATGCTGTCAAGGT
>WJMF01000072.1 GCA_014728085.1 Candidatus Zhuqueibacterota bacterium | reverse complement strand
TCCCGCCATAAAAAAACCCGCTTTGATGAAGTTGAGGCATTTATCGGCTCGGACGACAAACGACCCTTCTGTATCTTCCACGCCGCTTCTCTGCCTCATGATCCGGCATTGCAGGAATTGCCGAACGGGCTCAGTGGATACGACGCCTCCAACTGGTATATGGATTACGAACTGGGGCAATATTTAAAGCTCCTTGAAAAGTATGGTCTGGCAGAGAATACGATTGTTGTTTATGCCAACGACAATGAAGCGCAAAAACCCCGTACCAAGAATACACTTTATGATACCGGTCTGAATGTTCCCATGATAATACGCTGGCCCGAAAAAATTAAAGCCGGTTCTGTAAACAATGCACTGGTATCGACGCTGGATATTCTGCCGACCCTTTTTGAAATCACCGGTAACGAACCGCCCGAAACCCTGGATGGCAAATCAATGCTCAAAATGCTCAAAACAGGTGAATACAAATTGCACAACGAGCTTTATTTCAGCTATACCGGTGTCAATGTCGGCAATGCCGACTGGAAACGGGTCAAAACCCCTTATCCCATTCGCGCTGTACGTACGGAAAAATACAAATACATCCGCAATCTCAATCATGAAATTCAGCATCCCAAACAGGACTGGATCAACCCGTATGAAGAGCTTTACGATATACAAAAAGATCCTTTTGAGATGAACAACCTTGCGGATCAGGAAGAGATGCAGCCCATTAAAAAGGAGTTGAGCAAAAAAATTGATCACTGGATGCAGGAGATCGGGGATCAGGGTATACGCGAAGAGATCATTGCCCTTGAAAAATATCCTCCCGGATGGGTGGACAAGGAAAAGTACCTGAAATCAAAAAGAGAAAACTAGACATCAGACAAAATGTATCATGCAACAATACAACAATCCTTACACTGCGGAATTTTTTCAAAAAATCACTGCCGCAAGCCGGGCCGAATCATCATCAACGGATCGTGCAAACAATGAGATATCTCAAAAACGATAGCACTCATGCCTGAACCCGGCTGGAATAGAGTAAGCAATAGAATCTGTCTGGTATACATTATCAGTAAGAAAACTAGATTAACAATACAGAGGTATTTAATGAAACGGCTCTATACTTTTTACATCATTCTGATATCGACACTCCTGGCAACAGCGTCACAATTTCCCCTGGAGCGAACATCGGAAAAGGATGTCTATCCCGGACCGATTGACCATGCCGTTTGTGAGGTCAATCCACCTGCATTTATGTGGCTGCCGGTCGACAATGCAGCCACCTATACACTGACATTATATCAGGACGACAAGCCTGTTTTTGAAAAAACCGGCCTGCATCAAAATGTATACGCACATCATGGGACCTTTGCCGCCGGCAACTATCAATGGCAAATCAGTGCTCTGGATGAAGAAGAGAAGCTGATTTCTCAATCGCCACGGTTTCACTTTTCTATTGCCGGGAACGCTGTCGTCTTTCCCTATCCGGATATCAAGGAGCTGGCAAAGAACATTTCCGGTGTGCATCCGCGTCTGATCTTCAAGGCGTCGGATTTGAATGAAATTCGAAAGACGTTAAAAAACGGCCGCAGACAAGCCTGGAAGGCTGTTAAGGAAATCGCAGACAGTAGCCTTGCACTGGGCACACCGGAGTTGCCATGGTATGGTGATATTGAAGCGTATGATGAACGCCGTTTGGAGTACCGCCGGTATTACCATTATATTCGCGAATACATCGACCACGGCCTACAGTCTTTGGCGATAGCCTGGCTGATGACCGGTGATCAAAAATATGCTGATGCCGGAAAACGAATTTTGCTAACCATTGCCGGCTGGCCGGCGGATGGTATTACCTCGTCCAAACATATCGGCTTTGATGAACCGGGACTCAGCATCGCACGCTGCCTGCATAGAGGCTATGACTGGCTTTATGATGCATTGTCCGAAGAAGAAAGAGAGCTGGTTCGCCGTAGCTGTATCGACCGTGCCCGGGATACCTATGAACGAATCGCCATAGACCGGCCATTTTTACAAAAACCCGGATCCAGTCATGATGCCCGCCTGATCGGCTATTTGAGTGAACAGGCACTGGCGCTTTACGGGGAGGTGTCCGATGAGACCTTTTACAAATGGCTTGATTTCTCCCTGACCGGATTCTGGACCGTGTTTCCGTTCTGGGGCGGCCGGGACGGCGGCTGGGCAGAGGGGATCGGCTATGCCGGTGCCTATAATGTCCGCGCCACCACCTGGATTGAGAGCGTCTATTCTGTTCTCGGTCTCAATCTGTGGAAAAAACCCTTCTTCAACAAGATACAGGAATTCTTTCTCTACTGCGCCCGTCCCAACGGCGAGTTCTGGCCATACGGCGATGGCGCTGAAAGAGGACCGCGACAGGTCTCTTCCAGGGCCAAATTGCTGGTCGACCTGATGAGCCATTATGCCCAGCGTTTTGAAAATCCGGTTTACCAGTGGTGGGCTGATAAGGTAATACTGCATGAAAATGATCCATCCAACCCGGTAACGCAAATGATATTGCCGCGCACTGTAAAAGCAGCCCCTCCAACAGGAATCGCACAGGCAGAACAGTTCCGCGAGATCGGCTGGAGTGCCCTTCACAGCGATTTGGCTGATCTGGAAAACGATGTTTTTCTTCTCTTCAAGAGCAGTCCCTATGGTTCCTACAGTCACAGTCACGCCGATCAAAATTCCTTCTATCTCTCGGTGGGAGGCTACGCCCTGGCAATTCCATCCGGTTATTACGGTCCGGTTTACGGCGCCCCGCACCATGCCGAGTGGACCCGCAAAACCAAAGCCAACAATTCCATACTGGTCAATGGTGTAGGTCAGACGGTGCGCAGCTTTAAAGCCGTCGGAAGCATAACCGCATTTCAGAACAACAGTCACCTGGCCTATGTATGCGGTAATGCCGTCCCGGCCTATTCCGGCAAACTGGAAACCTTTGACCGGCATATTCTCTATGTTCGACCCGGCTTGTTTGTTATTCTGGATGATCTAAAAGCACCGCAGCCCTCTACTTTTCAGTGGATGCTTCATGCCCGCAATCGTATGGACATTGATGAAGAGAAACAGACCATTGCCATCATACGGCCGAAAGCAAAAGCGCAGTTTCTACTTGCGACACCAGCGGATCAGTATTTAACGTTTTCTCAAACAGACACCTTTGATACCCCTTTTAATGAAGGATCGACGCCCGAGTTTTATGAAGAGGTTGAAAAACAGTGGCATTTGACAGCCTCGACCACCGACAAGGCAAAATCGACTCGCATCGCGGCCTTTGTCGTTGCCGGTACCGATCTCAAAGAAATCGAATGGATGCAGGAAGATGGCTGGATGGGGGCCGGAATCGACTATCCGGATGGCCGGGCGGAAGTTTGGGCTCAGCTTCAAAAAGAGCACCCTCTGCCGGATATCCTTAAAAATATGACAAATGCGAAAGATACATCCCGGCCGGTTGCCGGCTTTTGGCGTTCAAACGACGGTAAAATATTTATTTTGGAATAAACAAAAAACAAGGTAGGTGCAATCATGAAAACAGGAACTCGACGAGATTTTCTCAAAATGACAGCTGCCGGCTCTGCAGCCCTGGCGCTGACAGGGGCGAAGAGCCTGGCACAGTCGCAAAACAAGAAGATGAATGTGCTCTTTCTTGCTGTGGATGACTTGCGTCCGCAGCTAAACTGCTATGGCGAAACCCAGATTCAATCGCCCAATATCGACAAGTTGGGCAACAACGGCATGGCCTTTAGCAGCGCCTTTTGTCAGCACGCCACCTGTGGCGCGTCCCGGGCATCGCTGCTGACCGGCTTGCGCGACGATTCCACCGGTATTATCGGCCTCTATCCCAAGGTCATGGACGCGCTGCCCAATCATCTCACCATGCCACAGAATTTTAAACAGCACGGTTATGAAACCATCTCCCTGGGTAAAATTTATCACCACAACGACGATGATCCGGAAGGGTGGAGCAAAAAACCGTATCGTCCCTCGGACAACTTTTTTCCCAGAGGATATGTCACCGATAAAGCGATCGATACGGTTATGCAGCGACGGATGAAAAAGCAGTACGGCTATTGGATTGTTGAAGATCCACACGCGCAAAAAGGTCCGGCCACCGAAGCCGCAGATGTGCCCTACAACGGCTATAGCGACGGACAGCTGGCCGACAAGGCCGTCGAGGAGTTACAGCGCTGTAAAAACTCCGATAAACCCTTTTTCCTCGCCGTCGGCTTTCGCAAACCGCATCTGCCCTTTAATGCCCCGAAAAAATTCTGGGATCTCTATTCCAGCGAGGATATCAAATTTGCCGATAATCCCTTTTTCCCAAAGGGACACAACCGCTACAGCATGAACGGAATGGGTGAGGTGGAGAGTTATACCGATACACCGGAGGAAATCAAGGAAGGTGAACTGGATGAGAAAATTGCGCGACGCCTCATCCATGGTTACTATGCCTGTGTCTCCTATATCGACTATTGTATCGGTCTCATCATCGATGAATTGGAACGATTGAAACTGCGCGACAATACCATTATTGTCCTTTGGGGCGACCACGGCTGGAAGCTGGGCGAACACGGTGCCTGGGCCAAACATACCAACTTTGAAGTCGATACCAAAGTACCGCTGATTGTTGATGTGCCGGGCATGAAGGCTGAAGGAGAGAGAAGCGGCGCCCTGGTCGAACTCGTCGATATCTATCCGACCCTGTGCGATCTCTGCGACTTGCCGAAACCGGATAATCTGGAAGGATACAGTTTTAAACCTGTGCTCGACGATGCCGATAAACCCTGGAAAAAAGCCGTATTCAGCCAGTATCCACGCAACAGAAGGGATGCTGACAGGCTGATCATGGGCAACACGATCCGCACGCAGCACTTTCGCTATGTGGAATGGGTGCATGTCAAATCCGGTGAGGTCCGGGCCCGGGAACTGTATGACCGGCAAAAGGATCCGCAGGAAAACGTTAACGTTGTCGAAGAGGCGGCCTATGCTGATGCGGCAAAAGAGATGGCAACCCTGTTGAACAGAGGCTGGAAAGCCGCTTTACCGAAATAGTCCCAGGACTTTTTCAACTCAACCGGGATGAAAATAATCAATCTCTGGTCAAGGACATTTTATGAAAGGAACCATGAAACGTTATTTCGGCATGAATTTGCTTGCAGTCACTGCAATCGTATGGGGTGTATATCTATCTTGTTCTAAAATAACAGCTGATACGCCCCGGGTTCTTGTTTATGATAGCAGCACCCTTATGGAGAGCAAGGAAAGGCTGGAGGCGGGTGATCAGCAATTGATGACTGCTCTTGACTCTTTGAAACAGCGGGCTGACCTCGCGTTGCAGCAAGGCCCCTGGTCGGTGATGGACAAGCCCTTTACGCCGCCGAGCGGTGACAAACACGACTATATGAGCGTCGGTCCCTACTGGTGGCCCGATCCTGAAACCGAAGACGGTCTGCCCTATATTCGCAAGGATGGTTTGGTCAATCCGGAAAGATACGAGTACGATTCACAGCCCATGAAAAAGATGAGAAACAGCGTTCAGACCCTGTCGCTCGCCTATTATTTTACCGGACACGAGCCTTATGCGGCACATGCGGCAAAACTGCTTCGGGTCTGGTTCCTCGATGAAGAGACGCATATGAACCCGAACCTGAATTTTGCTCAGGCCATTCCCGGCCGTACAAAAGGGCGGGGCATCGGCATTATCGATACGCATGGTTATGTTTTTATTTGCGAGTCCGTCGAACTTTTACAACTCTCCAAACACTGGACGAATAAAGATAACGCCGCCATGCAGAAATGGTTCGATCAATACCTGCAATGGCTTTTGACCAGCGAGCACGGCAAGTATGAAGCATCAAAAGAGAACAATCACGGCACATTTTACGATCTTTTAACCAGCCGTCTGGCATTTTTCGTCGACAAAAGAGAGCTTGCCGAAGACATTCTCAGCCAGGTTCCTGAAAAGCGCATTGCGGTTCAAATCGAGCCGGATGGGCGCCAGCCGTCAGAGTTGTCGCGAACCCGCTCCTTTGCCTACAGTTCCTGGAATCTGCTCGGGTTTTTTCGCCTTGCCCTGCTGGCGGAACATGTCGGACTCGACCTCTGGCATTTCAGCACAAAAGACGGACGCAGCATTCGCAGTGCTCTTGAATTTTTGCTACCCTATGCGTTGCAGGAAAAAGAGTGGCCCTATCAGATGATCCATGGTTGGGAAAATAACCTTGATCGGCTATATATTATGTTGCGAATTGCAGCACAAAAATACGATAAACCGGAGTATGAAAAAATGATCGAAAAGTTGCCCATTGACTGTAGTCAAACGTATGATCTCGCTTTGTTATATCCGGGAAAAGAAATCAAGTGAAAGGTATCATGAAACGCAAAATAGTATCAGGATGTATTGCTCTATTTTTCATTTTTGTGGTTTTGACCACCCCCGGCTTGCTCGCAGAATCAAAGCCGCCGCGTGTTTTCCTCTATGATGCAGAGGACCTGGCATTGAGCAAAAGCAGGCTGGAGGCCGGCGATGAAACCCTGCAGCCGGCGCTGGATTCGCTGCTGCATCAGGCTGACCGGGCCTTGCAACAGGGTCCCTGGTCTGTAATGGACAAACCCTTTACGCCGCCCGGCGGCGACAAACATGACTATATGAGTGTCGGGCCCTACTGGTGGCCCAATCCGGATACGGAAGATGGCCTGCCCTACATCCGCAAGGATGGTTTAACCAACCCGGAAAGAGAGCTCTATGACCGCGTACCGCTGGAAAAACTGACCTCTGCTGTAAAAACGCTATCGCTCGCTTATTACTTTACGGATCACGAACTCTATGCAGCCCGCGCTGCCGGGCTTATTCGGGTCTGGTTTCTCGACGACAGCACGCGTATGAATCCGAACCTTAACTACGGGCAGGCCATCCCCGGTATTACCATTGGTCGTGGCATTGGCATTATTGATACCTATCGCTTTGCGCCTATCTGCGATGCAATCAGACTCTTGGAGCTTTCAGGACACTGGACGGATCGAGACCATGCCGCTATAAAAAAGTGGTTTGACAAATATCTTCACTGGCTCTTAACCAGTGATCATGGTAAAGACGAAGCGGCAAAAGAGAACAATCACGGTACGTTCTATGATATTCAGACCAGCCGGCTTGCATTTTTTGTCGGCAGGGAGGACATTGCCGAAAAAATCCTCAGCCGGGTTCCGGAAAAACGCATTGCGGTTCAAATCGAACCGGATGGACGGCAACCACTGGAATTGTCGCGTACCTCTGCCTTTGGGTACAGCTCCGGCAATCTTCGCGGACTCTTTCGCCTGGCCATGCTGGCAGAGCATGTCGGACTGGATTTGTGGCATTTTCGCACAACGGATGGACGCAGTATTCGTGCTGGACTGGAATTTTTACTTCCCTTTGCGCTGCAAGAAAAAGAATGGCCGTACCAGATGATACACGGCTGGAGAAATCACCTGGACAAGATGTACTTTATGCTCAGAATCGCTGCACAAAAATATCAATATCCTCCATACGAGGAAATGATCGACCGCTTGCCCCGGGTCGATACCAAAACACATCGTTTCACCCTGCTTTATCCGAAAAAAGAAATTGCAACTCAAAAACAGTGAAATTGCAAGAATGATTTAAAACCTAAAAGCCGTCACCAACTAAATGTTGGAAGAACCATTAAATTGAAACTGTAAATGATCTACATAGGAGGTTAAATGAAGTTTTTCTCGCGTCTGATTATGTTGATTCTATCTTTGATATTATTTGCCGGCTGTCAGCAAGCTGATAAAAGCAATGAAGAGGTATTACACATCAAGGTCGATATCGCTGCTATTGACAGCAGCCGGATTTTCACTTCTGCTGACCAATACCTTGAAAAAGAGCCGGTAACGGTGACCGCATCAACATGCGAACGCAGTCTCGGCGGTAAACACGACTTTTATTCAGAAGGCGATTACTGGTGGCCCAATCCCGATGATCCCGACGGGCCCTATATCCGCAAGGACGGTATGACCAATCCGGAGAATTTCAAGGATCACCGCCGTGCCATGCGGCGCATGAGCATACAGGTTGCCGCGCTGGCCGCGGCATTCAAGATCAGCGGCGAGCAAAAATACGCCGACCACGCGGTTAATCATCTCAAGGCCTGGTTTGTCGATGAAGAGACAAAAATGAACCCGAATATGAATTATGCCCAGGCGATCAAGGGGATATGTCCCGGCCGCGGTGTCGGACTCATCGATGGCATTCACTTTGTCGAACCGGCCCGCGCGGTTATGGTTCTCGAGAAGCTGGGCGGTATTTCCGGGGATGACGCTGCAGCGATTAAATCCTGGTTTAACGAATTTGTCACCTGGATGACGACGCACGAATACGGCATCGATGAACGCGATCGCAAAAACAATCACGGCACCTGCTGGGTGATGCAGGTGGCGCAATTTGCCGATCTGACCGGAAATGAAGAGCTGATGGACTATTGCCGCAATCGCTATAAAACCGTTATTCTGCCGAACCAGATGTCCCCGGATGGCAGCTTTCATATGGAATTGAAACGCACCAAACCATACGGATATTCATTGTTCAATATCGATGCGCACGCCATCGCTTGCCATATTTTATCCACGCCTGAAGACAATCTCTGGACCTTTGAGCTCGAGGACGGCCGCGGCATTCGCAAGGGCATGGAGTATATCTACCCCTATATCAAGGACAAATCGACATGGCCTCTGGAACCGGATGTCATGTACTGGGACGAATGGCCGGTGCGCCATCCCTGTCTGCTCTTTGCCGGTTCAGCTCTGGATAAACCGAAATACATCGAGCTGTGGAAACAACTCGATCCTCTGCCGGATACAGAAGAGGGTATGCGCAACTTTCCGCTGCGCGAGCCGGTGTTGTGGATGTAATATTCAGCCACCACCGGGAGTGCAATGCCTTTATGCAATGCACTCCCGATCGGGGTTGTATTAAACGGATTGATAATCCAGGAATATTAAAATCTGCACAAGAATCAGAGTTATGACTTGGTCAAGGCTAATGAAAATCGCCGAGAACCCTGAGTAACGCTGAGAAAAACAGAATTATGGTAAGAAATGAAACGGGAAACAAAATATCATAACATATTAATAATTAGTTGTTTGTAACTTTGTTATCGTTGTTGTTTCAATTTTACCGTGATAAAAACTTTTTTCCAAATTAAATCAAGTAATGGAAAAGTTTCAGCGATCTTGGCGTTCTTAGCGGTTTTATAAAGTCCGACTTTTGATACAGCCCCCGTACAATCATTCAGAGCTTCCGCCCCGAGATTTACCCCTGAAAACAGAGCTTTTCTGACAGGCGTCAAATAAACTGGCTTTTTTTTCTGCTCTATCATTGAGCATGATGCGTTGGGTTGAGATCGCCGGGCAGAGGCCCGGAGCGATCAACATTTTGGGCACTTTCGCTAAACAACCTCTTAATCACGTTCCCTGCCTTTCAGACTGTGTGAAAACGCAATAATTATAATCAACTGTGTTCACGATAATTTATTATGAACCATGAAAACCATAAAGGGCCGCTCCGGCTACCCCCGTCACAATCTCAACAGCACGTGATAACAAGACGGGATCGCGCAGAACAGAATTTTGAATGTTAATGGCCGGATTATGAAAGGAGATTGTGTCGGGGGTGATCCTCCGCGGGCTCTGCGAGCTCTTCCGCTTTCCATTTTTTTGTTTCCTGCCCGTTCGGGAGGTCAGAATACGGAATAAAAATCCGTGGCAATTGAAGGCGGAAGGATCTCGCTCCGCAGAAGTGCAAGATAGGTACTCGATACTATCTGCAAACCGGAAATTTCGCAGCCGTCTCAGGCTTTCCTTCGGCTGCCGGCGCTGCAGCTCTTTGATAGCAGCTTCCTCACCATCTTGCCGTGCAAAGGGTTGATCGAATGCTCGACTTGAGAGGTGTATTGCAGGGAAAACGACAACATGGTTTTGCTATTAAAAAAATTGTGATTATTTCGGTTTGGTGAAAAAATTTGATGCGGCTCTTTAACAGCCGACTCTTTTGGTCAAGTCACCAACTTTGTCGGTATAATAGAGTTTTTTGAGTTGACTGACAATTTTAGTAAGCTCCATTATTTTTTTTGTACTAATAAATAAAAATTTTTATATTAGAACAAATATACTTGTAATTCAATTAGAAAGATAAAGTTTACCTATTATATTGAGTAACAATATTTAAAAATTTCACCATTGAGAATAAACGAGTCTGGTTAAAACCATAAGAAGGTTCTACAAACTGGGCTCAAGGATATTATATTATGGAAAAAAATGTAAATTAATAACAAATTTTAATTCCCTGATAGATGTTCATTTATTAGTTCTATATTCAACAATTCAATTGAGGTGATAATGAGGAAAATCACACTAACACCAAGGCAGCAAAGAGAGCGCGAATATTATGAAAATTTTTCAAACAAGTTGAAAAATTCAAAAATTTCATTTAACTATATTGATTACCAAGGAAACAGACCCGGAAATTCTTATTGGGATTTTTATGATATTGTCTTTCATCAGTACAGTGAAGATAAAAACAAATTACTCGATTTTGGTTGTGGTGCAGGTGGAGCCTCGATTCAATTTGCCAAATATGGCTTTCAGGTAAGCGGTTTTGATAATTCACCTGGAATGATAAAAGTAGCTGAACATCTCGCAAAACAGCATAATGTTTTTGAAAAAACAGATTTTACCGTACAAACCGCAGAAAAGTTGGATTACCCCTCAGGCCATTTTGATATAATTTCAGGTGTTGATATTTTACATCATATTGACATTGAACAAGGAATTAAAGAATGTTACCGAATTTTGAAAAAGGGTGGACAAGCAATTTTCCGCGAACATATTGAAATACCAGTATTTGATTTTGTTAGAAATTCAAAAACAGGATTAAAAATTATACCAAAAAATTACTCTGCCGGGCACATTACTGAAGATGAACGAAAATTAAATAAAAAAGACATATTAACTATTAAAGAGATTTTTCGTTCTGTTGAATTAAAACGTTATCTCTTTTTATCAAGACTGGATGCATTTTTTTCAACATCACAGTATTCCCCAACCCCGACATTTTTTGAAAAAGTCGATTGTTTTTTGTTTAAATTTTTACCCACTAGTCAAAAAATGGGTGGTGCGGTAGTTATTATTTTAAAAAAATAAGTGCATAGCCGGGCATGAATTAATAATAATTTTTAGATCAAACAGTAAGCTTTATCAATATGCTGCCCACTGGCATTTAAAGTATCGATCTGAGTCAGCCGTGGGTGGATAGCAATTCGTTGTTCCACCCGACCAAGGAACAATTTTATAAGAAAAGAATGGTGTCAGATTCTGGGTTGGAATATCTGCATTCGCATCCGTGGTATGAATACACTCTCCATTAAAATAAAACTTGATAAAATCCGCTGCCCATTCGATTTGGTATTCGTTATATTCAGTCATATCAGGTATGGAATCAAGAACAGTATTTAGAATAATATACCCGCTATCTTCCTTTGCAGCATTATAAACTGTCACACAATCGATCATCGGTCCATTGTTGGGATGCCTGTAAATTTCCATAAAAATCGTTTCCTGCCAGAAAGTACCGACAAGATCACCCAGCCAAAAAGCTCCTTGATAATAACATGAATCGATATCAATTTTAATTGTAGCCTTAAATCTTCCGTATTGATAAGCAGTATCATAATATACTTCACCCCCTTTCCGTAGAGTGTCTGCCTGATTTGTTGAACAAGGAACTGTAAGAACTAAGTCACTTCCATCTGATGCTGCATTATCCTCGTCAAATCCAAAAATAGTGCTATCACGAGTGGTAGTGGTACATTCGGGAAATACTTTCAAGCTATTTTCTGGTTCATAATCACTTATATTTGCAAAAGATTCGCTTATGCGAAAAGCACTTGATTTGTTATTATAATGCCCGGCTAAATGCAGTTGATATGTCTTGCTTTTCAATAACCTCCTTTCTAAACTTTTCTTTTAATACTTGAATTGAAACAAAATGATATCTATCTATTCTACAGCAATCAATGTACCATCAGCAGTCACAAGATACGCCACATCACCGCAGGCCAGGCTGGCAGCGTAGC
>WJMF01000071.1 GCA_014728085.1 Candidatus Zhuqueibacterota bacterium | reverse complement strand
TCCTTTTGATCTTTTCGAAAAAGGAGTGATGAAACAGGTAAAGAAACAAGGGACAGAAAAGGCAGATGCTAAACCACAACAAACCAAATGCTGTCAGATTTTGTTTCAAAATAGGATACTGGCCGGGAATTATTAATCAAACGATATAATCCCGGCTTTATATAATCAATCCTGTCAAAGTAAGATTTTTAAAATTTGAGAAGGGTTGCCTTGTTTTACTCGATTAAATCATTGATTTTTTGCTAAATTTACATATATTTATTTGCCTGGGGCGGACGTTTTTGGCGTTTGGGTTTTTTGGAACTGGTGTTGTT
Source organism: Candidatus Zhuqueibacterota bacterium (assembly GCA_014728085.1). GTDB lineage: Bacteria > Zhuqueibacterota > Zhuqueibacteria > Residuimicrobiales > Oceaniaggregativiventaceae > Oceaniaggregativivens_A. The sequence goes on along the minus strand of WJMF01000071.1, from coordinate 4,333 downwards.
TTATTAGTCAGCTTGTTATCACCTGCCTGGCCATACCTTTTTTGGTAAGTGGTGAATATTATTTTTTCAATTGGTGAATCGGTTTCAGAATACCACATTACCGGATCAAACTGCCGATCCAACGCCAGGAACGTCTTTACCAAATACAGGAGGAAAGGTTTGTTGATATCACTTTACCATGCATTTATCAAGTTGCTGCAATCGCGTTTGGAGGTATTGCGCGCCTGGCCGTTTGCCGCTGTGATCGGCTCCTTTATTGCCACCGGCGGTACGCCGCAAGCGGTCCCGACGATTCTGGTTTTTATTTCGGTATTTTTTGTGTCGTTTTCGGTTTATGCCTACAACGATATTCTCGATGCAAAATGGGATGCGATGAATGCAGTCAAGAAGAAAAGACCCCTGCCCATGGGAGATGTGTCGCCAAAAGAGGCCTGGATGCTGGTCTGGATGACCGGGGGAGCCGGACTCTTGATCGCGCTTGCCATTAACTGGCAGACGTTTTTACTGACTCTGGCCTATTTTCTTCTTTTTACCATTTATTCTCTCCCTGCAATTCGCCTGAAAAAGCGGTTTTTATGCAAGGAGATCGTCATCGCCTTTGCCTTTCCCTTACTCATGTTTGCCGGTGCCTATGCCGTTACCGCAAGATTTTCCGAAGCCGTCCTGTATACCGGTCTGATCATCATGTTTTTCATGATCATGGGACAACCCGCCATGAACGATATTTTCGATGTGAAAGAGGATAAAAAAGCCGGTGTGCGTTCGCTGTCGATTCTCTTGCCCTGGAAATATGCACTGGCGCTCTGGATTACGGGCGTTTGTGGGTCGCTGCTGTTCATGGTTCTGTTGGTTCGCTTTGCCGGTTTTGATCCGGCTCTTGTCTGGCTGATGTCTCCCCTGACATTGCTTTATCTGCCGGTTACTTTGCAGCTTTTAAAATCAGCAGAAATTGATAATATCCTCAAAGCTAAAACCATATCTCATGTTTATGTCGTTTTTATGCAGATTTTTTTTATTTTTACCGCGCCGGTTTGATTGCGCGGTCCGTCCTTCTTGAGGATTTACAGGGATGAAAAGCCTTTCTGTCTGTTTGCTCTTGTTGTTCGGCATCGTGTTCTATGACTCGCTCTATCCCCGGCCTGAGTTTGGCTGAGCTGCGGCAAAATATTCTGTAATTTATCAATTGAACCAAACCCCTTTTCTTTTTATATTGCCAATGGCGACTCCTGTTCAACTGTTCTCAAGCCGCAATGATCTGAGAACATGGCGGTATAGAATTCATGTTTAATTTGGAGAAATGGGATGATTTTCTACAAAATGTGTTGTGTTTTGATTTTTGTATTCCTTGTGACTATAACCCTGATACCTCAAAATGCAAAGGCGAATGATATGTTGACCGTAACCGATTTCCGCACCGAATACAAGATAAATCCTGTTGGAATCGATGTTCCCAAGCCGCGATTGAGCTGGAAAATCGAATCGGATAAACAGAATACGCTGCAAACCGCTTATGAAATCAAGGTTGCCCGCAGCCGCCGCGATGTGATCCAGGGGAAGAATTTGCTCTGGAAGACATCTGTCGAATCCGACCAGTCGGTACATGTGATCTATGATGGTCCGGTTCCGGTGTCGGGTCAACGCTTCTACTGGCAGGTGAAAATTCAGGACAACCACAACCGCATTTCCGAATGGAGCGAACCGGCATTTTGGGAAATGGGGTTATTGTCTGAAGAGGATTGGAGCGCAAACTGGATCCAGGCCCGGGTTGAAGACGATACCGCACAATCGCAACCGGCACAATATTTTCGCAAGTCGTTTACCCTTGATAAAGAGGTTCAATCGGCACGGCTCTATATAACTGCTCATGGCCTTTATGAGGTTTTTATCAATGGTGAGCGCGTCGGTGACCAGGTGCTCACTCCGGGCTGGACAAGCTATAACAAACGCTTGCAGTATCAGGTCTATGATGTGACCGATTTGCTGCAACCGGGCGAGCAGGCTATCGGCGCCGTTCTCGGCGATGGCTGGTATCGGGGATATCTGGGCTGGAAGGATAACCGGAATATCTATGGCAAGCGTCTGGCCCTGCTGGCTCAATTAAAAGTGGACTATGCAGATAACAGCCGGGAAACGATCCTTACAGATACGAGTTGGAAGGCGACAAACAAGGGTCCCATTCTCATGTCCGATATCTATATGGGTGAAACCTGTGACGCCCGCAAAGAGATGGCCAACTGGACGCTGGCCGGATTCGATGACTCGGACTGGAATGATGTTGCCGTTGTAGCAGCGGATAAAAGCCACCTCATCGCTTCGGCAGGCCCACCGGTGAAAATAACAAAAGAAATCACACCAATCAACATCCTCACGACAGAAGATGGAAAATCGATTGTCGATATGGGCCAGAATATGGTCGGCTGGTTGCGGCTCAGGGTCAATGGCCGGGCCGGTGATACGATTACGATGCGCCATGCCGAGGTACTGGATAAAGAGGGAAACCTTTACACTAAAAATCTTCGCACTGCAAAACAAACCATAACTTATATTTGCAAGGGCGGGGGAGAAGAGCTCTTTGAGCCCCGCTTTACCTTTCAGGGATTCCGCTTTGTCGAGGTGAGCGGCTATCCGGGCGAGCTCAAGTTGTCTTCCCTTACCGGCATGGTCGTTCATTCGGATATGGATTTTACCGGCCGATTCAGCTGTTCGGATTCGCTTATCAATCAACTACAGCACAACATCGAGTGGGGATTGCGGGGTAACTTTGTCGATGTCCCCACCGATTGTCCGCAGCGCGATGAGCGCCTGGGCTGGACCGGCGACGCTCAGGTCTTTGCATCTACTGCCTGTTTTAACGTCAATGCGGCATCTTTTTATGCGAAATGGATGAAAGACCTGGCAGCGGATCAGGGAGCCGATGGCAAAGTCACGGATGTGGTTCCCGATGTTCTGAATGGCAATGGTGGCCACACCGGCTGGGGCGATGCCGCTGTTATCGTCCCCTGGACGGTTTATCTCAATTATGGCGACCGGCAAATTCTGCAGAATCAGTACGAAAGCATGAAGGCGTGGATCGGCTATATGGAAACGCGGGCTGATGATGATTTAATCTGGCAGCAGGACTGGCACTATGGCGACTGGCTCTCCTTTGATGACAGTCATCCCGCCTACATGGGTGCCTATACGGAAACCGACCTGATTGCCACTGCTTACTTTGCCTATTCGACGGGATTAATGTATCGCATCGCAGAGATTCTCGGCAAGAGAGAGGATGCACAGCGCTTCAAAACGCTGGCGGAAAAGAGTAAAAATGCATTTATTGCCGAATTTGTCACCCCCAATGGCAGACTGGTATCGGACACACAGACAGCTTATACCCTGGCGTTGGCCATGGATCTGATCCCCGATTCTTTACGACCGGCAGCAGCCGGCTATCTTAACCACAATGTCAATAGTTTCAAACACATTACCACCGGATTTTTGGGCACGCCGCTGATTAGTCAGGTACTGACTGAAAACGGCTATACGGATACCGCTTATATGCTGCTCAATCGCAAGGAATATCCCTCCTGGCTCTACCCGGTGACCATGGGGGCAACCACCATCTGGGAGCGCTGGGACGGTATGCGACCCGATTCCACCTTTCAGGATCACCGTATGAACTCGTTTAATCACTATGCTTATGGCGCCATCGGCAAGTGGCTTTACAGTACGGTTGCCGGTATCGATATCGATGCGGAAAAACCGGGGTACAAGCATATCATCATCCATCCCCGGCCGGGAGGCGGGTTAACCTCTGCCCAGGCCTTTATCGAAACTGTTTATGGTACGGCTGCTTCGCAATGGAAAATCAGCGAGGATCAAATGATTCTGGAGGTGACCGTTCCGGCAAACACGACGGCCGAGATTCATTTTCCGGGGGATAAAGCGGTTTCGCTCAACGCTGATAGCGATGGGGCTGATGATGTCAAAGCGCTAACTGAAATCGGTGAATGGTTGCGGAAAGGTGTGTTAAAGCTCGGTTCGGGTCATTATCGATTTCAAACGAATATTGAATAGAGAAAAAAAGGGCGCTTTGAGGACAAAGCGCCCTTTTCCAAGTTGTTTGCATTGTTTTTATCCGTCAGAGTAATTCCATGATGGTTACGGCATTTTGCGATGCGATTGGTGCGGAATTGGATGACATACAATCGACACCGGATATATTTCGCAGCGTTATGACCAGGCGATCATTTTGATTCAAATGTACAATCCCAGTCACCATTACCGCAGTGGTCGGGGAACGCGAAGGCGTTGCATTTCCCGCCAAATCCTTTGTCCAGGTACTACCTCCGTC
>WJMF01000070.1 GCA_014728085.1 Candidatus Zhuqueibacterota bacterium | reverse complement strand
GTCATTGGCTTCGGAAACCGGATCATAAGACGCCTCCGCCACATCATCCCAGTACAAGGTAACTTTCTCATCACCGGGAACAGCGGTAACATTGGGTTTGTTCGGCGGTTTGGCGAACTGATAGTTGATCTCGTAAATCTGCTGTGCGGTAGCGGCATTTAACTTGAGATCATCCAGATTTTGCCCCACCAGAAGCGCGATGGAAAAACGCCTCGATTCGCCGGCTTTTAGATCAAAATTACCCGATCCATAAAGAAATACATTGTCACCGGCCTGCGTCGAATTGGCGGAATCGAACTTGCCCGGAACGAGAAAATTTCTGTAAACATAATCATCATTTGATATGCGGTTTTGTGAAGAAAACGGCGGTGCGGCAAAACTGGTAAGACCGATCATATCGGATTCATCGAGATCAGTCCATTCAAAATTAGGCTCACCGGGCTGCAGAATATCAAACGGTTCTCCCGCAGTCGGCATACCGTCGCCTTCGCCATAGTCGTTGGTATTGGGAATACCGTCGACACCAATGTCATCCTTGTCCGGGTCCCAGTCGCCATCGTCGTCGATACCGTTCTCGCGGTCTTCGTCAATCATTCCATCGAGATCGTTGTCAATGCCGTCGTGCGGATTACCGGGACTCTCCAAAAATTTATACCCGAAATACCCCGGCTTTTTTCCCGCCACGTCGCTCAATCCATTTTCATCCCAGGCGTAAACCATGTTGATATCGGTAAGAAAAAAGGCGAGATCGTCTCCATAATTGCTGGGACCACCGACATGAGGATCACCCCACATGCCGAAAAGCACCTCTTTCAGATCTATATTGCTTTTATTGGTCACTTTGTAGATCAAAAAAATGATATCCTCTGCCAACGGATTGGACCACTGGTAATAGCGACATTCCACCTGAAGCCCGAGGCCGCGACGCGTTTTGTCCTCCGGAAAAGGAAAATATTGAAATTCCTTGTTCATACGGTCATCGACCACAAAAAAAGCTTCCATATCGGAATTGGTACTGCCCAGGCTCAACGCTCCCGGCCAGACATAACGCTTTAAATTGGGATCATACCATTGGCTCGGCCAGCTGTCTGGCTTGCCGTCTTTATCTCTGTCGATATCATTAGATGTCGGCAGGCGATCGCTATTGGGATCAGCGTATTGAATGCGGCCATCATCGCTAAAGGCGAGTGGCTCCCATCCCCAAAATTCCTTGCCGTCCGGTGATACTTCGCCGCCCAAAGAAACAAGGCCATCGCTGATAACACGGGCTGCCCAAACCGTATCGCCGGCAGCGTCAACAACAATGTTGCCATTTTCATCACGCTTGGCATAAACATCGCGGTGACTCCCCTTGGGTACCGACACCTCGGCGCAAATAAAGGGAGCAAACTCATATCCGTATCCCAATCCTTCCCAAACGATGTCGGTTACACGGTTGTTTGGGTTGGAAATGGATCCATAATTCCACACCTCGGTGGTTATTTTGTTGCCCTTCATGATTGCCTTCTGACGACGCAAAATCTGTGGATCCGCCATAGATTTGCGCAGAGAACGATCATGCGTTTCCGTACGCCATTGCCAGTACTCTTCCTGTTCAGCCTCGCTCCACTCTTTTTGCGGACCGTTGAGATACCAGGAAAGCGGTCTCTCCTGAGCCACAAGTGTGGTGGCAAGGATAAAAAACAGACCAAAGATTGCCAAAAATTGAATTATATTCTTCCGATTTTTCATATATCCCTCTTGAATGTTGCTATTCCTATCTGATTTTGCAGGTTTAGAATTCTATCGCAAAGCCGGCTTGCACCCTCCGTGGGGCTGTGTAATAATGTGCACGGGTCATGTATTCCTCCCAGGTATGGACGCCGGGCTCGCCGTAATGACTTTTTAAGGCCCGGGTTTCCTGAGACGTGCGGTTCCAGAACGTATAGCCGGCACGGCCGGTGTCATCGAACACATATCTCTCATTTCGAATATCGAACACATTAAACACTTTGGTGAATAGAACGAGATTAATCGATTTAAGCGAAAAATTCTTGAAGAGATAAAGATCAAGATTCCGCTGCAACGGTTTGCGCTCGCTGTTGGGATCGGGGATGTAATTTGCATAGGGAATTTCCGGCGTATAAGGCCAGCCGGAGGCGATTTTCCCGATAAAGCTGATTCCCCAATTGTTGGGATCACTGAGAGAAACAGTGGCGCTGATCAAATGAGTTTGATCCCAGTTGAGCGGAACAATCCTCTTTTCTTCCTCAACTCCGGAAATGGCGCTGAAAAAGAAGGCATCCCCGGTAATGCTGTTACCACTGGTATGCTGAAACGTATAATCCAGCCAGGCTTCCAGCTTGGTTGCCGGATCACGGCGTTTGATCAGACTAAAGGTGAATCCCTTAATATCGCCATAATCCTTGTTCAGATAAACGCTGTATGTCGATGGACCGAACAGCGGCGATTCATAACGAATGGTTTGCAGAGCGAGCAAATCCCGGATGTCTTTGGAAAAGAGGGTCATCTCTATCGATAAAACATCGGCAAGTTGTTGCTGCAGACCAAACTCATAGATTACCGTTTGTTCCGGTTTCAGATTGGCATATCCCATTGACGGTGTGGTTCCGGCGCCGAAAACCTCTTCCAGATAGAGGCGTCGCAACGGCGGCATCTGATAAAAGTGACCATAAGAAAAATGCAAAACGCCCTTATCGGTAATGGGAAAGGCAATTCCCAGCCGCGGAGAAACCATGTGTTTGGGGTCGGCAGGTTTTCGTTCGCTGACATCGGGTAGAATCAAATTGTCGATATAATCGCTCCTGGGATCAAAATAATCATAGCGCACACCCGCATTGACAATCATATCGCCATACTCGATCTTGTCCTGCAAGTATCCTGAAAAAGAAACCGCATCCTTGTCGTAAAAAATATGGCTCGGAGTTTCATTTTCCGGTTTAACCGTCGGTTCCCGGTATTGAAGATTATCATAAAGTATGGTAAACTGGCGTTCCTGCAAATTATCCAGACGATAATCAAGTCCGGTTTTGATTTCATGATGAACATTGATCTGACTGGTGAAATCTATCTTTCCTCCCATAGAGGTCGAATTGCGATAGGTATGGCCCATCTGCATACCGCCGAAATAAAAAACGCTGGAACTGGGTGTGCCGCGTATTTTTGTCGTGGAGACATATCTGGAATCGAGTGAATCTTCATAAACATAGCTGGAAAAATCGGTGACGCTGTAAAACAGATTGGCCTCATAATAACTCTTGCCGAAAACATGCGTCAGTTTCATGGAATAGTTGTAATTGTCTTTATATGACTGTGCGGTACCATCAGGTACATAGCGATAATTGTGCGCCGTAGCACCATAATATTTATAACGCCCCCGGTCGTAAATCAATTGAGTCGATAACTTGATCGATGGATTAATCTTGTAGGTCAATTTACTCAGCAAATTCAGGTCCTTGTTCCAGTTCATCGGCACATAACTGCTGTCTCCCCCCAATTCGATGAACCAGTTCTCATTGTTCAAAAAATTAGCGGAATCCGAAGGCAAATGTTCGCGAAGACCGTAGATATACCCTTCATTGTCATTGTAACGAGTGCTGACATTAAAAGTAAGCTTGTCTTCGGTAAATGGGATCGGACCATTTAATGTTCCCTCGAGGATATAGTTGGCCGCGGGATCGAGGTCATCTATGTTCATGAAAATATCCGTGTCGCCGGAAACATAATCACCGCTGTAGGCAGACAAGCTGCCTGAATATTTTGGTCCGCCCTCTTTAATTTGAATATTGACAATACCACTCATGGCATTACCGTATTCGGCATTGAAAGCACCGCTGACCACTTTCATTTCATCAAGGGCTTTGTTGGAAACATTGGTGGCCAGGGTATTGGTAAAAAAGGGATTGGTGACCGGAACGCCATCGATATAAAAGCCGATTTCGTTATCCCGACCGCCACGGATATGCAAGGCACCATCCGCGCCTCTATTCACGCCGGCCTGGGTCGCCAATACAGCGGTAAAATCCTCGACCGGCAAGGTTTTCATCTCTTCAGCAGAGGTGGTTTTCTGGGAAGCGGTCAAATCTTTTTGCACCATCGGCCGCTCGGCAACAACCGTGACGGTTTCCCCGGCAATAACTTCGGATGCCATTGAAATATTCAGACGTGTCGTTTGGCCGATATGAACGCGTAAATTGGAAACCTTATAAGTCGCATAGCCGATAAAGGTGGCATGTATACTGTAGGTGCCGGCCGGCACATTAAGAATGACATAATTTCCGTTGAGATCGGTAGCCGCTCCCATTGTGGTGCCTTCAATAATGACATTTACACCTGGCAGCGGTTCTCCGGTCTCCTGATCCGTCACCCGTCCGGCGATTTTACCGCCGGCGGCAAAGAGCGCGCTGGTCATTAAAAAAATGAGCAGGACAATCCATTTGGTGGTTGTGATGGTCGCTCGCATATGTAAACCTCCACTTTTCCTCTTACGCTGAGCAGGGATATAAATTGATATACTGGCTTGTGATTTTCAAATTCATGGGTACTGTTCTACATTTCAGTCAAAAATTTTAAAAATATAATGTTTTGGGGGATAAAATGCCAGGAGTTTTTAAAAGATCGGAATGATATCAAAAAAAGGCGGATTGCATTCAGAATGCAATCCGCCTGCTAACTGTTTATTTGATCAGTGTCATCTGATGTGATTTTCTAAAATTGCCGAATTCAAGGGTATAGAGATAAGTGCCGGAGGAAACAGAGACACCGTTTTCGTTCTTGCCATCCCACATGACCTTATGGGTGCCGGCCGTCTGCAGTTGATTGTCCACCAACGTGCGCACCAGCTGACCCATGATATTATAGACCTTGACCGAAATCTGCTTGCGAATCGGCAAAGCGTATTCGATCGTGGTCGAGGGGTTGAACGGATTGGGATAATTATGTTTGAGGACATAATCTTCAGGCGTAATGAAGCGCATTTCATTCGCAACCACGCCGGTAGCCATACCGGTAAATTCAAAGCGCATCATCGCCCAGCTCTTGGGATTGACGACTTTGTTCACCGTTGTGTCCCAGTCCGCCTCATTTACATTCCAGGTATAGGTCGTGGTGGTAATGCTGTCCTGATTGCCCTGAAAACTGGCGACGAGCTCAAATTGACCGTCATCGTCGAAATCAAGGGCTTCACCCATAAAATGAGATTGAACCTTGGAAGCGAATGCGCCAGTGTTCGACTTGCTCGTCGTCACCACACCGGCCGAGTCAACAACAGTGATATTTCTGAAAACATCCGGTTCACCGGTATAGATAACACTGGTTTGATAATGTGCCGGATCGCGCGGATCATCACCGATTAATTCGGTGCTGGTGATGGTACGCGGAAATGTCGAGCCGCAGAAAAGATTGGCTCTGCCGTTCTTGTCTACGTCATAGACGCTGGCATGAAACGTTCCAGCCGCACTGCCGATACCGGGAACAATTTTAGCGGCATGGGACTCGTCGATATTTAGCACATTGTCGCCCGCTTCATAATCGATAATCCACATATCGCCGCTATAAAAACTTGGAAAGAAAACTTCGTCGTCACCATTGCCGTCGATATCGCCGGCCCCGCCACCAAACAAGGCGACATCGTCATCGGAGGTGAGTTTGACATTCTTTTTCGTGTTGGCTGCGGCCGTATCCGGTGCCTGATAGGAATCCGCACCCAGAACGTCGACATTATAAAAGTTGAAATTGTTCCAGGTATGGTTGACGATTTCCCAGGTACCGTCGCCATCCAGATCCGCCGGTAAGGACTGATAGGGCGAGCCACCGCCGTAAAGTCCGCGATCGACAAAAAATTCAGCCACCCAGGTCTCAAAGCCACCACCGGCAGCTTCAAAATCAATGCCACCTTCACAATGAACGATCAATGTACCGCGTTGACCGCCGGAAGCATTTCTGCGGATACCCACCAGCAGCTCCTGCTGTCCGTCGCCGTCAACATCGCAAATGTCGGCTGCTTCATGGTCACCGCGAAAAGCCGTCGGGTCCGAAGCGCAACAAACATCAATTTCCGCATCGATAATCGAAGAGTAAACGGTTCCGTAATTATCACTGCCGACAACGCCATCCCATTCATAGACATACCAGCCGGAGGGATCCGAGGCTCGCGGGAAAATGATTTCCCATCTTCCGTCGGTATCCATATCGCCGACCACAACCGTACGCGGGTTGTAGGAATTTCTGTTGTTTACAGTATCCACCGGTGAAGACCATTTTAATTCAAATACATCATTAACAGCGTCGTATTCAAAAACATGAACGCCGGCAGAGACATAATCATTTACTATAACTTCTTTGGCACCATCCTGGTCCAAATCCATGCCGGCGATAGCCGTACGGCTGTTGCCGGAAAAATCGGAAGCAAAAAGCGAATCAACGTCCTGGTGATGCAGGGTGCTACCGACTTGCCATTCATACGCCATTTTTTCCGCGGTTTCCGGAGTGTATTCCAGAACCATAATCAAAGGCTGACCCTCTTCACTGGCGTAGAGATTTGTCAACACCACCTCTTTAAAGCCATCGCCATCCAGATCCATCGGAGCGATACGACTGGGATAATAGCGTTCCGTCGGTTCGCCTTCACTTTCCAGCAGGATACTCCATTCGTAACTGCTCGAATCAGCCGGAGAGCCGATACCCAGATATTCAATACGCGACACTTTTTCGCCGGTTCCGTGCGTGGCAATAATATCGAGCATGCCGTCATCATCGATATCCCCGACATCGCTGCCACGGGCAGCCATGGTCGGTGTCGGCATAAAGCTGCCAACCTCAACAAAATTATCCGCGGTCAATGTAGAAACATCTTCATCATCATCGAGAAAATAGAGCTTGCCGTTACTCATTGGAAACCAGGCTTCCATCAAGCCATCATCGTCGATATCCAGGATGTGCAATTTATGGCTATTGAAGGAGCCGGGATCACTGTCATCGAACAACTGGTTCAAGTCTACCTGTAAAGCGTAAGAATCTGCTTCTACTGCTTCAAAAATCGCAAAACTGAACTTGTCCCAGGTATTGTACCAGATTTCCATCAACCCGTCGCCGTCAAAATCATAAACGTCGACATCATAAGGGGCACCGCCGCCGAGAAGATCTTCACCAGCCTCAAATTCGATTTTAAAATCAGCAAATTCATCCAGCCCTTCCGTTGCCAGAGAAGCCACCACGAGCTCACGACGGCCACTGGTGCGCGACTGGGTAACCAGTTCTATCTCGCCATCGCCATCAACATCGGCAAGCTGAAATCCGGACGGTCTGAAATCCAGAGCGGCATCGCGGTCGTAATCCCAGGTTACCGTCGGGGCATCCGGAAAGACACCGGCAGCATCCTGTTCAAAGACAAACAATTTGTTCGCATTGTCGATGGTGGGAACGCCGAAAAAGATTTCCCACTTGCCATCCTGATCCATGTCGCCATAATCCAGGGCGGCTAAAGAGTTGCTACCCTCCGGCATGGTGTAATGCCAAACGTATCCATAATCATTATCACCTAATGCCTCGAAAAGGTAGATATCGAGATATCCCGGGTCGGGACCATAAGGTGCCAGGGTTTCATCGGTGGTAAACAAAATTTCTTTTTTACCATCGTTATCCATATCCATACCGACCTCGACCATCTTGGCGCCAAAAGCCGGTCCACGCGGAAACAAGTCCGTGTGTTCTCTTGGATCCAGTGTCCAGACGAGCTCAAATCCCTCTGCAACGTCGAATTGTGCAATCGCTGCCATGGGCAGAAACACATAGACCAAAAGAGCTACAAACGCGAGCTGTAACATAGATTTCTTCATAGGCTGTTCTCCTTTTGATTAATGAAAGTTGTGAATTGTGAAAAGATAGAAAGGAAGATTATGCATTTTATGGAAATGCCTTTGACGTTTAAACCACCTGAATTACTAGATAGCAATATTCTCGGAAAAAATCAAGTATTTTTTGATTTTTTTGGTGTTAGAATACTATAAATATTAAACCTACTTGTATACCCCGGTGAATAAATATACCTTTTTCAATTTCGATGATCTAAAGACATTACTGGTATTACTTTGTAACAAAACAGCAAGACATAAAAATATCAGGACCAGGCCCCTTTTCCCACCTTCCGTCAGAACGGCTGAATTATTCTCATTCAAAAATATTCACTCTTTCTCAGTCCCTCTGTATACAGCATTGCCTCCGTTCTCATGACCCTGTTGATCGTTGAATGAACTTGTCGGTATTGCTGCTGATTTCATTTCAATGTTTTCAGCAATACTGCTTTTGGTATTATGTTTTGATAATTTTTAGTATATTTTGGTCATACGACTATTGTCAACCGATCAACGGATTACAACTCGAAAAATCACCACCAACCAAGAGATAGAAGAACAGAAAAACAATCCGGGTTGCGCGATAACGTTAATATACAAATATCCCATAGACGCCAACCCTGCAGCCGGAGCAATGAATAAGAATTTGCTAAAATCGGAAAACAAAATGAAAGAAATCATCAAAGCACTCTCACGCCTTGGCTTTGATCCCGCTTTGCAAACCCTTATCGAGCCTCATTATCTGCAGCAGGATCAGGTTGCACGTGTATGCACAGTGGATAAAGAAAGATATATCATTCAAAACAGCAAAAGCACGGTAACGGCGACGCTGACCGGGAAGATGCGTTTTGCTGCCGAGTCTGCACTCGACCTTCCCACCACCGGGGACTGGGTGATTGCACAGGTTTTCGATGATGATTCCGTCGCGGTTATTCACCAGGTTCTTTCCCGAAAATCCCTGCTGAAGCGAAAAAGCGCCGGCAAAGCCGTTGAGCACCAGCTCATCGCTGCCAATATCGATGTTGCCTGTATCGTGCAATCTCTCGATCGCAATTTTAATATCAATCGCCTGCAGCGGTATCTGGCCATGGTTTATGAAGGAGGGATTACGCCTCTGGTCTTGTTGAGTAAAAGAGATTTGCTCACACAAGCACAAATCGCGACTAAAACCGATACCGTAGGCAAGCTCTATCCTGATCTGCAGGTGCTGCCGTTCAGCAATAGCATCGATGATGATGTGCAAAATCTGAAAAAACAATTCGATCCCGGAAAAACCTATTGCCTGCTCGGTTCTTCCGGGGTCGGGAAAACCACGCTGTTGAACAATCTATTGGGAACGCAACAATATGAAACCGGGGAGGTCAGGGAAAAAGATGGCCGCGGCCGGCATACCACCAGTCGCAGACAACTGATACATCTGGACAACGGCGCCATGCTCATCGATACGCCCGGTATGAGAGAACTCGGTGCACTGGAGATGAATGAAGGCATCACCCATACCTTTGAAGACATTGCGCTTCTGGCTGAACAATGCCGCTTTAACGACTGCAGCCATCAGCACGAAACCGGCTGTGCTGTCCTTCAGGCGCTGGAAAAGGGTGAAATTTCTGAACAGTATTATCAAAATTATATTAAAATGCAAAAGGAAGCCGCCCACCACGAACGAACCTACCTGGAAAAACGTCAACGCGACAAAGAGTTCGGCAAACTCTATAAACGTATAATGAAACACAAAATCAAAAAATGATCTCGTCGCAGATATCATTAGAGGACAAATAGAATGCTCAGCAAAACAATATTCATCATAGCCACATGTTTATGTTTATTCCTCTGCGTTTCTCGGCGCCCTCTGTGGTTCGACTTGATTAAAAATAGACCTTGACAAAGTAACAAAAATAAACTATATTGGTTAGTTATCACTAACTAATATATCGACCATGAAAGAACCAACACCAAGACAAAAAGAAATTGTAAACGTCGCCATAAGGCTGATTGCCGGAAAGGGTATGCCCTATCTGACCATCAAGCACATCGCTGAAGAAATCGGTATTTCCGAACCGGCAATCTATCGCCATTTTGACAGTAAACACGACATCCTCATGGCGGTACTCGGTCATTTTGAAACAGTCTCTCTGCGTATTCGGGATCAACTACAACGGCAAAATGGTAACGGCCTGGAACAGATTAGAAGGTTTATGTTCGACCGCTATGCCCTCTTTAGCGATAATCCGGACCTGGCCAAAGTCCTTTTTGCCGAAGAGATGTTTATGAACGACGAACAACTGGCGAAAAAGATCCTCGGGATCATGCATCAACACCGCGACCTGCTCTTTAACGCCATCCAAAAAGGACAAAAAGAAAAAGAAATTCGCAGCGATATCGATGCCGATCATCTTTTTCATTTCATCGTCGGCTCGATGCGCTTGCTGGTTAACCGATGGAGTTTCAGCGGCTTTGCTTTTGACCTCAAACACGAAGGCTCAACTCTATGGCAGGCGGTCGAAATCATGATCAAACCTGATTGATTTTTTTGCCATAACAAGTTAGTTAATATTCACTAATATAAGAGAACATGAAACGCAAAATCATAAAAATAGATGTTATCGATTTAAACGGTGCAATATTATAACACAAATTTTCAAGGAGGTAATATGTCTATACTCGAATCCGCACAAATACAATCAACCAAAGATATTATTGATTATCAGGACGGCGCGGTGGTGAGCCAAACGCTGATCGACAAGAAAAACGGCTCTATAACTCTGTTCGCCTTTGACCAAAATCAGGGACTTTCCGAACACACGGCTCCATACGAAGCTTTGGTGCAAATCATCGATGGTAATGCCCACATCACCATCGCCGACAACGCATTCGATCTCAAACCGGGAGAAATGATCCTGATGCCGGCAAATGTGCCGCACGCGGTCAAGGCGACAAGCCGGTTCAAAATGATGTTAACAATGATTAAATCATAAAAGCCGCAACTATTTTACAGAGGTGGCTCAAGCTCTTCCCCGGGATGCGGTTATCCTTACTGCCGGTTGTGCAAAATTTCGTTACAATAAACTCGATCTGGGCGATATTGACGGTATACCGCGCATCCTCGATGCCGGTCAATGTAACGACTCGTATTCGCTCGCGGTTATCGCCCTAAAGCTCAAAGAAATCTTTAAAATGAAAGATATCAATGACCTTCCGATTTCCTTTGACATCGCCTGGTATGAACAAAAAGCGGTAGCGGTTCTACTCGCCCTGCTGTCGCTCGGCTTTAAAGGCATCCGCCTCGGACCAACCCTGCCCGCTTTTCTTTCGCCGCGAGTCATTCGGGTTCTGGTCAAAAATTTCGATATCAAGCCGATTGGCACCGTTAAAGAAGACATTCAAGAAATGATGACGACCGGATAAAATCTCCAGATTCGGTCGAGGGATAAAACAAATCAGACAGGGAATGCCGGCATCCTGCGGCATTCCCTGTCACAAAAGCGCTTCGACCGATCTTCTGCTTGTCTTATTCATTCAATGAAATATCTATTCTCCTTCAAATCATTATATTCATACCATCCATGCACCCAATTTGCACGGAGGGAAAGCCATGCCACCATGGGTGAAAAAATCAAAAAAAAACTTGCATCTTTCCTCTGTTCGTGTTACTTTTCAAAAAATAGTAACACGGATGATCTCATGAGTAAACTGGTTCGTTTTGGAATATCCCTGGACGCACAGCTGTTAAAAGAGTTCGACGCCCTGATCAAAAAAAAAGAGTATGCCAACCGCTCGGAAGCGATCAGAGACCTGATCCGCGATGTCCTGATACACAAAGAATGGCAGGACGAAGAGCGGGAGATGATCGGTACCATCACGCTGATCTATGACCATCATATCCGCGATCTGTCGGCAAAGCTGACACATGGCCAGCACCAGCATCACCATCAGATCATTTCCACCATGCATGTTCATCTCGATCACGACAATTGTCTCGAAGTGCTGGCAGTGCGCGGAAAAGCAAACGAGGTACGAAAAATTGCCGATCATCTCATCGGTATGAAAGGTGTCAAACACGGGAAATTGGTGACAACATCGACAGGCAAAGACCTGCACTAAATGTATTTTTGAGGACATATTATGAGATTTTTTATATTCTTAAGCATCGCTTTCCTCCCGGTTGCAACAGTTTTTGCGGAATCAGAAAGCGACTCGGTCAAATATCGATTTGATCCGGTAGTGGTTACCGCCACCAAAATTGCCGGGGCGCAAAAAGAGCTCGCTTCCAGCGTAACGGTTATCGATCAGCAAACCATCCGGCGAGCCGCAACCCACTCGGCAATGGATCTGGTTACCAGTTATGTACCCGGCGTCTATATCACCCAAAAATCGATCATGGGATATGGTGTGGCATCCGCCGCTGCCGGAGAAATCAGCATACGCGGAATCGGCGGCTCTCCGGTGACCGGGGTTCTGGTACTGCGGGATGGCCGGCCGGATATTATGGGAATGATGGGGCATCCCATTCCGGATGCCTATACGCTTGACGGTGTTGAACGCATAGAAGTGGTTCGGGGACCCGCTTCATTCCTCTACGGCACCAATGCCATGGGCGGCGTCATTAATATCGTTTCGCAAAAACGGCAACAAAACGGATTTACCACCCGTGTTATCGGCGGTATGGGCAACTATCAAACCAAAAAACTCCTCGGCTCACACGGTGGCAAAATCGATAATTTTAATTATAATCTGACAGCGGCAAACCGGCAGACGGATGGCCACCGGCCGAATGCCGATTACGAAGGCGATACGTACACCGCCCATCTTGGATATGAACTCAATCACAATACCAAAATCAGCCTCAATGCAAATCTTTCCAATATTTATCTGAAAGATCCGGGGCCGGACACACTGACAACCACTCCAACAGACCAGTGGTACGACCTCAGGCGTTCCGGTGCCGATCTGACGCTTTCACATGCGCACAAATATGGCGAATCCTACCTGAGGGTTCATGGAAATTGGGGACGCCATAAAATTTTTGACGGCTGGCGCTCAAACGATCACACCATCGGCGTCATGCTCTACCACAATACCTCATTCTGGCGCGGTCATTCCGCAACGGTCGGGTTTGATTATAAACAATATGGAGGAGATGCCAGGGACAGCGTTATCCAATATCCATGGATCCAATACGGGGCACAAAGCATCACCGAATTTGCCCCCTATATTCACATGCAGCAGCTTTTGTACAACCGTTTTATCCTCTCTGCCGGCCTGCGCACTGAAAATCATCAGCTCTACGGCAATGAGTGGATTCCCAAAATCGGCCTGGTTACCCATCTCAACAAGAATTTTTCAGTACGGTTTTCCGCAGCAAAAGGATTTCGCAGTCCGGCAATACGGGAACTGTACGTTTTCCCCCCCAGAAACGAAAACCTTCAACCTGAACGTTTATGGAACTATGAAATCGGTATATCACAGCATCTGGGGAGCTGGGGTATTTTCGACGCTGCTCTTTTTCGCTCAAAAGGCAGTAATATGATCCGAATTGTCGGTGTTCCGCCGGCTATGCAATTTACCAATTCCGGCGACTTTGTTCACAGCGGTTACGAACTCTCTCTGCAGATGGCACCGACAAGACATTTTCAGGTGGCGTCTACCTGGACCAAACTGGATCTTCAGAACGAAACCAGAGAAACCCCGGGAAAGAAACTGACGCTGACGTTCTCCTACCAGTGGCCGCGTTTGAGTTTACAGGCAAACGCCATTCATATTATGGATCTTTATGCCATGGACAATCACAAAATGCCGTTGGATGATTATACAGTGGTCGACCTCAAATCAACATTCAAGCTTGTCCGTTTCGTCGACCTCGCTGTTTCGTTAAAAAACCTGCTTGATGTAGAGTATGAAATAAAACCATTCTATCCGATGCCGGGCAGAACGTTCATGATGGAACTTCTTTTTAAGTATAGATAATGATGAGATTTCCCACGAGACAAGTCACGCTGGCCGGGATGTTCATCGCTTTGGGCGTGCTCTTTCCTGTCCTTTTTCACGCTATAGGCGCCGGCAGTATT
Source organism: Candidatus Zhuqueibacterota bacterium (assembly GCA_014728085.1). Classification (GTDB taxonomy): domain Bacteria; phylum Zhuqueibacterota; class Zhuqueibacteria; order Residuimicrobiales; family Oceaniaggregativiventaceae; genus Oceaniaggregativivens_A. Next base: position 29,080 of record WJMF01000070.1, on the reverse strand, counting down.
TTTTTGCCGATGTTTTGGCCGGTTGCGCTGGCAACTTTTTATCTTTCCCTGCCCGTGGCTGCAGCGGTTGCCCTGATCACCCCCCTGCTCTCTACTCTGCTCACTGGCATGCCACCTCTGTCTCCACCAATCATGCATCTCATTATGGTCGAACTGATAGTGCTTGCAAGTATCACCGGTTATCTTCACCATCATCATCGATGGGGCCTGTTTTGGTCGTTAGCCGCGGGTCTGTTTTTCTCCCGCATCGCTCTGTTTGTCGCCACCGTACCCCTGGCAGAATTGCTCGGATTGCCGCCGGCTCTGACGTCGGGTATCATGGTTATTAAAGGGCTGCCCGGAATTATCCTGATGCTCTTCATCATCCCGGTTTTTGTAAATCGTACAACCCACAGAAGGCTATTTTAATGTCGCTTGCACACCGAAACTATTTTGATGAAATTGCAGTGGAATGGAATGATCGCGTCCAGACCGATCCCTGCCTCGCGAAGCATATAAAGAATTTTGGCATACACCCCACAGATCGGGTGCTCGATATCGGCGCCGGAACCGGAAGGCTGAGCAAGGTGTTGATCAGACAAATTCAAAAGCCCGGGGCGGTGGTGGCGCTGGATTTCGCCCAAAAAATGCTCACCCGGGCGCAAAGTGAACTCGGAAACACCGCCCAATATATCTGCGCCGACGCCTGTGAGTTGGTGTTTCGTGATAACACGTTTCACAAAGTTATCTGTTATTCGACATTTCCCCACATCCTTGAACCGCAACAGGCATTAAATGAAATATACCGCGTCCTTAAACCTCAGGGCAAACTGTTGATTCTGCACAACTGCTGCAGCAAAAAACTGAATGATTTTCATTCCAGTCTCAATCCCGTGGTTTGCCGGGACATCCTGCCTTTAGCCAAAAAGCTGAAAATTTTACTGGAGCAAATTGGCTTTGATTGTAAAACCGCGGAACACCCGGATTTATATTGGGTGGAAGCGATCAAAGAATAGGGCATTCCCGTTTTGCCGGTATCACATCTTCCGGTATTCACCCACTGCCCTTTAATACCTCAACATCATCCTTGTGATAAGTCATTACCCGGTCCACTTTTTTGGCCTGGTCTTCGGACATGAGAAAAAATTTTCCTTTGCCGCGGGCATACACCCTGCCCTCGCTATCCAGGATTTCCCCCTCTGCAACAGAATATCTCGATTTATTCTCACTGCACCGGCCTTGCACAATAACTCTGGTTCCAACAGGTAACGGATGAATAAACCGAACCGTCAGCTCTCCGGTCATAAAATACCGCTTGCGCTCAACCGCGACCGCCCAGCCAAGCGTTTCATCCAATAACGCACAGAGCATACCGCCATGAATGACCTTTTCATATCCCTGATGTACGGCTTTTGGTTCAAAAACAGTTTCAACCCCGTCTCCGGTAACCTTGAAGCGCAAATTGCAGGTATGTGGATTTTCCTCTTTTTCACCACAGATCAGACACCCTTTAAAAGTGGGAAGATAACGCTGATTATCTTTTGACTCGGAATCTCTCATCCTCACGTTCTCCTAAAAACGACAGTCTGTTGCAGAAAACAATAGCAATGATCCTGTAATTGAATCTTAAATCAATTTCAATAGATCTTCAGGCTTTTTAATGATATAATCGGGTTCAAGCGCTTTGAGCTCCTCAATGGGTGTATATCCCCATTCCACAGCACAGGTGGGTATATCAGCCGCCTGTGCCGACAGGATATCATTATTGGTATCCCCCACCATAAGGGCATTCCGGGCCTTTACTGAAGATTTTGACAAAATATAGTAAAGCAGTTCAGGATCGGGTTTTGGGTTTAAAACCATGTCCCGACCCACAACAAGTTTAAAATATTTACCCAGATCGAGTTCATCGAGAATATGCCGGCTCACATAGGTCATTTTATTGGTGGCGACAGCACAGGAAAGTTGTATTTTTTGTAAAACATCGACAATGCCATCAAAAGGTTTTGAACTCACTGCGCTGTTGTTATAGTATATCGCCGGGAAAATATCGAAAAATTCTTTCTGCAAATGCATGTTTTCTTCGCCCAGCGTAATATGAGCAAAGCGGTCCGGCCCCGGCCCAATGGCCTGCTTTGTTTTATTTAAGGATATCGGCGGTAAACCGACCTCTTTCAGAGCAATGTTGATCGCTCTGCGCACATCGGTTGCAGTATCGACAATGGTTCCGTCGAGATCGAAAATGATCAGAGATGCTTTATTCATAATCTCGGTTTCCTTTTACAGTTAAGTAGGCTAAAATCATCCGGTCTATGCACTGGATTGATATCCCCCGCACCAAACGCCCTCGAACAAGAATTGCGTGCCGTCGGGGTAAACATCGTAGTAACAAAAAATTTTACGCTTAATTTACAAACTAACAAAGATATTATCAAGGTTTTAAGCAACTCCCGGCCAGTAAAATACGCTCATGGAACAAGAAAATCCCAAAATGCACAATTTTAATCCCTCCCCTCCTCGAGTGGACGGTACATGAATTGGCTTTGATTTTATACAGATTTTATTACATTATAAAAACAACAGATGAACTTTGACCCCGCTTATGACAAAAGACAAAGCTCCCATAATGAGTAAAGAAAGAGATAAACCCTGGTATGAGCGCTCATTTCGCCAGGACTATCTGACCATATATTCACATCGCGATTTCTCTGAAGCCAAAAAACACATCGATCTCTTTGAAGAGATTATTCCGGTTCGCAGAGGTATGACTATTCTCGATCTCGGTTGCGGCTTTGGACGCCACACCCTGGAATTGTCAAGAAGGCATTATCGCGCTGTCGGACTCGACCTCTCCGATTATCTGCTAAAACATGCTATGGAACAATCAAAAACCGAAAATAGTCTTGTACGGTTTGTTCTCGCCGATATGCGCGCAATTCCCTTTATCGGCTGCTTTGATGCGATCCTGAATATATTTACCAGTTTTGGTTATTTTGATACAGATGAGGAAAATTTTCAGGTCATCCGGCAAGCCTTTAATGCTCTGAATGAGAAAGGATGGTTGTTTTTTGATTATATGAACACCGAGCGCGTTTTGTCCGAACTCGAGCCGAAAAGCGAAACGAATCGAAACGGCATGCATATCATTCAGGAACGCGCCTACAAACCCGACACAAAAAGAATTGAGAAAACCATCACTGTAAGCGACAAACTCGGTTTGCGCTCCTACCGGGAATCCGTAAGAGCCTATAGCCGCCGGGAGCTGTACCATTTTTTTGAGCAGGCCGGTTTTTCCTGTAAATACGAATTGGGCGATTATAAAGGCCGTCCCTTTGATGTAAAATCAGCAAGACTTGTAATGATCGGACAAAAAAATGTCTAATACGCTATCCCGATTTCCAACGAGTTCATCCCTGGTTAAGGATTATATCAACCACTTTGACCGGGTCAAAGATTTTTTTAACCTGGATTTTCGCGATCCACACAAACAACAAGGTATCGATAACATCAAGGACCAACCGCGAAAGGAGCTGGCCAAAATACTATTGGATCAAAACCGCGAATTCGGTTCCGGAAAAAAGACACTTGCCAACATTGAACGCCTGGCAGAACCAGAGAGCCGTGCCGTGGTTACCGGGCAACAAGTCGGACTTTTCGGCGGCCCTCTCTATACATTTTACAAGGCACTGACGACCCTTAAACTCGCAAAAAAATTACAGACAAACTGTCAGAGAACGGTCGTCCCTGTGTTTTATATGGTTTCAGAAGATCATGATTTCGATGAAGTGCGCTGGACCGGTATCATCGACAAAAAAAATCAATACCAAAAAATCATCTATGCAGAAAATTTCCATCCCGACCGACAGCCTGTATCGAATATAATTCTGGACGATAGCATTGAAAAAACCATCGAATCGCTGGACAACCAAATCATGGATACCGAGTTTAAAACCGACATCCTGCAAACGCTTAAAAGCCAATACCGGAAAGGACGCTCCTTTTCCCATGCCTTTGCCTGCTGGTTCGCACATTTGCTCTCCGATTACGGGGTTATTCTGCTCGATGCATCGGATCGTCGTCTAAAATCACTTGCGTTGCCGGTTTTCGAACGCGAGCTGCGTCAAGAGATTACCTTTGGCGCGATTTCACAGAACAACAAGGGGCTGCAACAAAAAGGGTACCATCAGCAGCTCGATATTATGGATAAACGCCCCGCACTCTTTTTATTGCAACAAGGACGCCATAGCCTCGAGTACAGAGACGGACACCTGGTGGAATTATCTAAGATGAAATCATTCGATATTGAAGAATTGCTCGACCAACCACAAAAACTAAGCCCCAAAGCAGCTCTGCGGCCTGTTGTACAGGATTATTTGTTGCCGACAATCGCTTATGTGGCCGGCCCGGGAGAAATCGCCTACTGGGCTCAGTTAAAAAATGTCTACAGGGAATTTGAAATTCATATGCCCTCGGTCTTCCCAAGAGCTGACTTTACCCTTCTTGAAACCAAAACCCTGAAACATTTAAAACGATTCGGAATTGAGCCGTCCTCCTTTATAAAGGACTCGCAAAACATCCAGCAATCCATTCTGGAAAATCTGGTTCCGGAAGAGTTGAAAAAAACCATAGAAAAAACACAAACACACCTGGAAGGCGATTTGAAAACCCTGGCCAATATCGTGAAAGAAACCGATCCCACTCTGCAATCGGTCATCGACAGGGCCGGCAAAACAATAAAAAATCAAATCAATTTGATAGAAACCAAAGTGCAAAACGCTATTGCCAACAGAGAAAAAATCACCAAACAACAACTCGCATCGTTACAGCATAATCTGCTGCCCGATGGAGATTTACAGGAACGCAAGATCAGCGCTGTGCAATATTTGTGCAAATACGGACGCCGTTGGATCGAAAAGATATATGATCATATTGATCTCGACATCTTTACCCATAAATTTGTGGAGCTTGACTTTGATGAATGATAAGCTTGATGTCCTGGCATTCGGAGCGCATCCGGATGATGTTGAAATTATGTGTGCGGGAACCCTGGTGAAACTCGCTCGGGAAGGATATAAAGTGGGAATGATTTCACTAACCGGCGGAGAATCAGGAACCCGGGGAACCCCGCAGGATCGAAAAAAAGAATTCACCACAGCCACTGCAATTATGTCCTTAAAAACAGGTGAAATCCTGGACATCCCGGATGGACAGGTGCATGTTTCGGAAGCGAATAAAATCAAGGTGATCAAAACGCTTCGCAAATACCGGCCCAAAATCGTTATGGCGCCCCACTGGGAAACCCGTCATCCGGACCATTCGCAATGCTCCTATCTGGTTCGCCAGGCGGTTTTTGCTTCCGGCCTGAAAAATCTGGATACAGGGCAGCAGCATTACCGCCCGAAAAATCTGTTTTACTATATGGAGTTATATGATTTTACCCCCTCCTTTATCATCGATATTTCCGAAACGTTTGAGATCAAATTGCAGGCGATTCAGGCACATCAATCTCAATTTTATAATCCCGATGAAAACAACAAGGAACAGGAACAAACCTTTATCAGCAGCCCCGAATTCTTTGACTATATTCGTATACGGGCACAATACTGGGGACATAAAATGGGGGTCGCCTATGGTGAACCCTTTTATGTCCGGGAACCAGTCGGCTTGCAAAAAGCCGGTGATTTATTACATATAAAAACATTCTGGCGCTAGATTACCGCAACAAACCAATGGTGAACACAATGGCCTGATCATTATAATCGTTGAGAGCAAAGGTGTAATCCACATTCAGCATAATTTGAAAATTCCAGGAAGGATTGCCAGTTGTAACTTTGCCCTCGCTCCTGTTTGCGCTTGCAAAGTCGTGGTTAAGAACAGGAAAACAGCCACCAGACACAAACTTTTCAAAATCCGCATTTTTCACCTCAATATAATTAAATACCAACTCCAATATAGAAAAATTTGAATACTGTACAATAAAAAGAGGAGTGCCCGGTTACTGCACTCCTCTTGAACTTGAATGGATACATGGTTAAAAAATCAGGTTCCTCGAAGAGTGACCTTGTCTTCATGACTTGAAATTCTTATCTCGCTCTTTCCATCAAAAACATGTCCGCTGATACGGTGCCAGCTGTCGCTGAATTTCTCGGGATTTAATATCGAAAGACAGATACTGTTTTGATTCGAATTTATCGACAATATGGTCGATACCTCATATTCCAGCTCAACACAAATGTCACCATCTCGATCGCAAAACTCAAGTTGAATCACGGATGGATTTCTGATCTCTACCTCTTCCGAGGTATAATAATTTCTTTCTGCTGATTCGATTTGTTTCAAATCAGGCATTGTTGCCGCACCGGGCAGAGAGGTGTTCGTCTGTGACCGGCTGATGAAGATATTTCCATCCCGCATTTGAATCCGGCAAACCGGCGTTTGACAGGATGACAGAACGATAGAGCCATTCGCACTCTCGACGAGCAGATAACCATACAAGCCATCAATCCTGAGCTCCCCTCTGGAAATGAAAAGTTTTGTCCTTTCATCGCATTGATCTATGCCGATCTCTTCATCTTCCAGAATATAGGCAATTTCGGCCTCCCAGTCTTTGACGTGCACATTTCCATCGCCACCGCTTAAACAGAGTTTGATCCACGCCGGCGCATAAACCGTATATTCGCAGTCAAACTTTATCAACGGAAGGTAATCCGGAGATGAATTGTTCTGCAGCTTGCCGATAACTGATATTTTTTGTCGAGTTGAGGTAAACTCAACGGCCAGGTCATTTATGTTGCCGGCGTCCGGGAAGAGAGAGCAAGAGCGGTAACGTACATGTATATCGATGCTGTTTTTTTCCCACGGAATAATGTTAACACTTGCATTGCCATGTTGCAGAAAAAGCGTGGTGGACTCGTTGACAGGAAAACGTTTGTGAACGTGTTTGTTGATTACTCTGGCCTGGAAGGATTGCGCTAAAAACATCAAAAAAACGCAACCTAAAACGATGATTCCTCGTTTGTGCATGGCCAATGTTCTCCCAAATCAATACAATTTGATTTCTATATAAATATACGTATTTCAGAATCAAATGTTACAACCCGTCAATTTGATTATCATACTAAGGCAATTTCTGTCTGAATTGGATCTTTAACTGGAATTTATTATATTGGAATACTTGCAGTCGGATACCAATAATAAAAATAGCCGCCCTGGATAAATTTCGACCTGAATAAATAGCCAACCGGAGAGCACTCGATGAAGCGTTTGATTCTATCAACATTACTGATCTGGCTCATTCAATCCGGATTTGCCGGCGAGAACACCTTACATGGACTTTTTTTTGGCGACTATTACTGGATGGCGCAGCATCACAACAATGAGCTCGAAAACAAAAATGGATTTTGGATCCGGCGTGTTTTTGTAACCTTCGACCGTTCTATCAACGACAACTGGGATGCAAGGATCCGCTTTGAGATGAACAGCGCCGGTGATTTTTCCAGTCCGGACAAACTAACGCCATATATAAAAGACGCCTATTTTCGCTATCAGTGGAACGACACAAAAATCCGCCTGGGTATCTCTCCGACACCGAGCTGGTATCAGGTCAGTAAATTATGGGGATACCGGCATATCGAACGGACGCCGGCTCTGCTGCAAAAAATGTATGGTTCGAGAGACCTCGGGATCGCTATTCAGGGTAGCATGCTCTCCAATCAGATACTTTATCACGTTATGCTCGGCAATGGATCCGGTCTCGGGTCGGAGACAAACAAGGGCAAGCAGTTCAACGCTTCTCTCGCCCTGCCGCTAAAGGCCTTTATCGTTCAACTTTCCGGTTATTATGAATCTTTACCCGACAAGCAAAGGCGTTCGTTGATTCAGGGATTATTCGGATACCACAATGAAAATCACAGAGTCGGCGTTCTATACGCCCGACAGCAGCACAAAACGACGATGGATAAACGCCCTTTGAGCATACTCTCTTTTTTCGGCAGCAAGCGATTCACCAACCGACTCGGGCTTTTCGCGCGGTGGGATCATACGTTTGACAGCAATCCAAAAGGAGATCAAATTACATTTTTCCCCCTCTATCCAAAAGCGGCTGCCGATATCTTTATCGCCGGCCTCGACATTCGGGTGGAAAAAGAAATCCATATCCTGCCCAATATCGAAGCAGTCACCTATGCGGAAAACGATCAAAACACTCAACCCCGATCGGATCTGCTGTTGCGATTGACCTTTTATGCAAAATTGTAACCATAACCGGATGCTTCTTTAAAAAACGAATACAAAAATGCAGATTGCTCCGATATCAAATAAACAATAAATCAGCCGTACAAAACCTGTAAACAAAATGGACAAATCCGGGCAACCTGCATCTTTTACAAATAGCGAAAAGATAAACACCGGATATTCTGCAGTTCAAGGTCTATCGCAACAGGGTAAGTTTTTGCGCCTTGGCAACTCCATCAACCACGACCACGCACAGGTAAACGCCGCTTACCGCTGTTTGCCCCGAATCGATTCGGCCATCCCAAACCACAGAGTGGGCTCCCGCCGGTTGTGACGACCGACACAGCGTTCGGACTCGTTGTCCCGCCGGATTGTAAATTGCGATTTCCACAAATGCGAGACGAGCCGTTTGGTAGCGAATCGTGGTTTCAGGATTGAACGGATTTGGATAATTGGGCATCAGTTCAAATTCCCGCGGCAAGGAAGAGCCGGCCAAACGCACGGCAGACGGCTCAGATCCGGTAATCCGGCATCCATAGATATCTGACGGACTCGATTGATCGGCCAACTCAAAGGTATAAGCGACAAAAAATTCATTCCGTTTTGCATTGTGAGCGACACCGATGAGATTGCCACCCTCAAAATGCTCGCTGGTCCGAATCGGAAAATTTTTATCCGCATCAACCGGAGCGGAACGGTCGTCTCCCAGCCATACCATCTTATTGTCTTCAGCGATCCAGAGCCTCTGGCCATAGAGGTCTGCAGGCTGAAAACGACCCTCACGCCAATCCCCCCAGATCGCCATAAATTCATTGTCCTGTGCTCCAAACGCCAGGCCGGCTGCCGTCCGGGACTGTGCGGCATTGCTGATGGGATAAACCGAAGGAGGCAGCTCGCTGGGAACACCATCAGCGGTCAGGGCAACAGCATAAAATGCTTGATCACCTGATGCCTCTTCCTTCAATCCCAGACTGACGGCCTCATCATCCGAATAAAAAGCGATTCGCTGACCATAGAGATCGATATCGCCATCAACCTTTTGCCGCCAGGTCACCAGGCATTCACAGCGAGTTGTTGCGATGGCTTGTTTCCTTAGAGTTACACCGGACTCATTATTGAAGCAAAGCCGGGGTTGGGCCGGGTCAATTCCGATATGAGTGTCTTGAATAACAAGCAAGGGCTCCATACCCTCAACACCCTCCCGTCTAAGCAACTTTCCCTGACCGTTGACTCGCTGAACCTTAACGGATGAATTGTTCATATCACCCTGGGCAAAAACCACGAGCCATTCATCGATCAACGGACTAAAAGAGACATCCGGTACATCTTTGGCCATGTTCATCGGTTCTGTGGCAATAGCAAAATTAACAGCCGCATCAGGAGCAGCAGGTGGTGAGAGCAACGTTCCGTCGGTATCAACGATTTGACCGTAAATCGCGCTGTTGTCATGACGATAATCCGACCATACCACCAAAAATGTTTCATCCGTGTCGTTATAAGCCAGCGAAGGATAATGTATGGCGGCCTCGTGCATGGCGATGCCGAAACATTTGTCCGCTTCCGAATTGGCGGTTTCGATATGATTGCCGTTTTTATCCAACAGCGCAGCGTAAACATCATAATTGCCTTGCCAGTCCTCATAACCCCACTCGTTCAAGGTACCGTTGCGATAATCCGAAAAAACGACGAGGTAACGCTCCTTCACAGGATCAAAGGCAACATGAGGCCAGTATTGATTTGACGTGTCGGTACAGACTGGGAAATTCTCGCCGATCAATGTCCCGTCTCCATCGACCAGCTGTCCGTAAATGTCGCTTTTGGTGCTGTCCTGCGTGCGATAATCTTCCCACACCACCAGGTACTGATCCGAGATGATATTGTAAGCCACTTCACACCAGCCTTGGACTTGCTGAGCCGTTGAAACTTTAATGTCAGACTCTAGTACCTGAGCAAAACCCAACGAACTTGATAACAGCAACATAATCAGTAACAGTATGCTTTTCATGGCTCCTCCACGATTGTTTATTTACCTGTTCAGGTATTGGTCGGGTAGAACATGGTCCCGATTGATGGTAAAGTGAAAAATATTTGTCTAAAAATCAAGAAATTATCAAGTTAATTTTCATAATAATCTCTTGCTATTTTAAGCATAGTCTTTTAAATTTGCCCACAATAGGAGCGACCATTACCAGTGGAGATTACCATGCAACAGAGAGTAAAATTATCTGTTTCCCTGTTGATTCCAATATTGATCCTGCTCATACCAAAAACCTGGATTCCCATAGAAAATCTCAGTATCATTGAGCATCGATTTATGGCTATATTTTTCCTGGCCATGTTTTTATGGGTGCTTGAACCCATTCCCATTTACGCGACTTCTATTCTGATCGTGGTGCTACAGCTCGTCATGGTGTCCGACCATGGTCTGGTCATTTTTATGAAATCCGCGCAGGAACCCAATTTTGGGACGGTATTGAATTATAAAAATATCATGGCTGCCTTTGCCTCTCCCATTGTTATGCTCTTTTTGGGAGGGTTTTACCTGGCAGCAGCGGCCACCAAATATCGTCTCGATATCAATTTAGCCCGGGTGCTGTTAAAACCATTCGGCAGCCAACCCAAAACGGTAATGCTTGGACTGATGTCAAGCACGGCAATTTTTTCCATGTTCATGAGCAATACAGCAACCACCGCTATGATGCTGGCGCTTCTGAGCCCGGTTCTGGCGGCCCTGAAACCCAATGACCGGGGTAAAATCGGTTTTGTCATCGCTATCCCGTTTGCCGCCAATATCGGTGGCATCGGCACCCCTATCGGAACTCCTCCCAATGCGGTGGCGATGAAATATCTCACGGCTGAAAACGCCGTCTCCTTTGGTTCCTGGATGATGTTTGCACTGCCCCTGGTAATACTGCTTTTAATTTTTGCCTGGTTTCTGCTCTCCCGGCTCTATCCATCCGACTCACAGTCCATTCAACTGGACATCAGGAGCAAATTTCTCATCAGCTGGCAGGCGATTACGGTTTATTCGACATTTGCCGTAACCATTCTGTTATGGCTGCTGGATTTTTTACATGGAATGAATTCCTATATCGTCGCCATGATACCAGTCGCGGTCTTTTCGACCACCGGTATTGTCAACAGCGAAGACATGAAACGACTCGGCTGGGATATTCTTTGGTTGATTGCCGGCGGTATTGCTCTGGGACAAGGACTTGAGCAAACCGGTCTGGCACACCATTTTATCGATTCGATACCATTTGATACCTTTTCACCGTATAGCGTCGTCGCCCTGGCAACCGGCATAACCATTCTGATGGCAACCTTTATGTCCAATACCGCAACCGCAAATCTGCTCTTACCGATTATCGCTGCCCTTGGTGCCAATCTTTCAAGCCTGACACCGCTGGGAGGGGTTAAAATGATCGTCATTGCCTCTACCCTTGCCGCTTCACTGGCGATGTCTCTGGCGGTCAGCACCCCGCCCAATGCCATGGCCCACGCCACCGGTATCCTTAAGAGCAAACACATGCTTTTACCCGGTATCATTATCGGTCTGGCCGGGCTGGCCGGCGTCTATGTTTTGATGGTTGTACTAAAATGGGTGAATTTTGTATGAAAAACCTGATTCCGCCACCCAGCGGTCATCTGGTGTGGCTGATTAAAACCTACTTTTCCGATTCCTCCAGACAATTGATCCTTGAAAAAGGCCAGGTATTGATGCAACAGAAAGGACATAATGAACGCCTTTATCTGGTCCTGAAGGGCAAACTACGCGGGGTGGTTACGGACAAAGCTCAAAATGAACTTGAACTCTTTACAGCGACAAAGTACATGTTTGTCGGCGTCTACAGCTTTTTCTCCCAGGTCTACGCCAGCTCAGCCACCGTTGTCGCTGAAGAACGCTCAAAAGTGGCTTATATCGACATGAAATCGGTGCAGCAGATGGGATTTGAAGAACGACTTTGCGATCAATTCATGCCCGTGGTGGTGACCGAACTGGTTCATCGGGGTATTCGAATACAGGAAATTGCCCAGGAAAAAGAACAAGCCCTGAAAAAGCTGATACAGAGCGAAAAACTGGCCTCGCTGGGACAAATGGCCTCAGGGGTTGCACATGAATTGAACAATGCGATTGCGGTCTTGCAGCGCGGTACAGAATGGATGTGTAAAAACGTTCTCAGGGTGGTCAGAGACGAATCGTCAGAGGAATATCGATTCTTCGACTTTGGGTTAAAAAAGGGGCGATCGCTCTCCAGCCGCCAGGTACGGGAAAAAACCAAACGGCTGACACAGACATACCGCCTTGATGAAGAAAAGGCCGCCAAACTGGCCGAAACCGGAATGGAATTGAACCGGGATAATGTCAAAGCTCTGCTCGACAAGGTGGATATCATCAATTTTTACTGGCAGACCGGCGCCACCTTTCATGACATGTTGATCGCCTCTAAACAGGCCGCTCATGTCGTTGCTTCCGTTCGTGAACTCGGCATGACACAATCCAAACGGCGGCCGGGACAAGACGTCAATGAAAGCATCTGGAAAGCCCTGGCCTTGCTGAGCAGCTATACCCGGAATATCGATGTGGATCTGCAATTAAAAGACCTGCCGCCGATCACAGCCAATCAGGGAGAACTTGTCCAGATCTGGACCAATGTGATCAAAAATGCCTGTGAAAATCTTCAGGAAACAGAGATCGAAAAACCCGTCATTCACATCAAAACTCGCGTGGAAAAAGATCATATCCTTGTCGAAATCCGCGACAATGGCAGCGGTATACCGGACGACATATTGCCCAAAATATTTCAACCCAATGTCACCACAAAAAAAGAAGGACTTTCATTTGGGCTGGGATTGGGATTAACCATTGCTGAGAGTATTATAAACAATTATCAGGGGCGCATTTCCGTAAAAAGCAAACCCGGCAAAACCAATTTTACGATTCGGTTACCGATTGGAGGATAAAATGCAAAAGCTCAATATTCTGTGCGTTGATGATCAAAGAGAAATATTGGCGGCCTTGAAAAAAGATCTGCAGGTTTTTTCCGGACCCTTTTCCATCATCGATTGCGAGTCTGCAAGCGAAGCCGGAGAGGTGCTGGAAGAACTCGACCGGTCCGGCAAACCCATCGCTTTGATCATCTGCGACCACGTGATGCCGGAAAAAAGCGGTATAGACTTTCTTATCGAAATCAATAATGATGCGCGTTTTGTAGCCGTTAAGAAACTGCTGTTGACCGGACTGGCCAACCATCAGGACACGATTACCGCCATCAACAGGGCCGAAATCGATCGCTATGTTGAAAAACCATGGAATATCGATGAGCTTGTTGAAACCGTAAAAGTGCTGGTTACCGAATTTATTCTCGAAACCGGTATAGAGTATGGTTCCATCCAGGATTTGCTGCATCAACAAACTTTATACAAGGCGTTGCACAAGAGAGGCTAATCAATTTACACCTGATCCCCCGGGAACGATTTCAGGAAAAAATTGTTTGCCTGGCTTTTCCGGTAAACAGCCGGCCGGATGATTTGAGATCAATTTATAGTGCAGAGTTGCCTTGCTGACCTAAAACAACGGCTTTATCTCTTTTTCAGACCATTTTCCATAAAGCAATACAGAGCCGCGGTAAGCATAAATAACTCCCCATGCAACCGCACTGCCGAGTAAAGCACCGGCCAGGACGTCAAACGGATAGTGAACCCCGATGTATATTCGCGACAAACTGACCAGAACGGCCAGAATAAAATAAAAGAGTTTTCCTCTCGGATAAACTGCTGAAAAATAGGTGGCTGCGGCAAAAATATTGGTGGCGTGTGCAGAGGGAAAGGACCAGGAGGTCTTCATTCCCACAAGGAGGTGCACATTTTCCAGCGCTACACAGGGTCGCACACGTTCAAAAAGAGGTTTAAACACGGAAGCGGAGAGTTGATCGCTGAGCGTGATGAGGGGGATAACGAGGAGAACGGCAATGCGCCCCTTCTTACCCCCTTTCCACAGCATCAGGACAATAGCGGCAATCCAAAGCGGAAAACCGTTCTCTTTTTTAGTGATGACCGGCATCAGCCAGTCGAAAAAAGCATTTAAAAGCCCCCGGTTGATTGCATAAAAGATCTGAATATCGATCTGTTGTAGGAATTCCAGCATAAATTATGGTTTCTTAAGATGAAAAGATCAACATCATCATTGGGGGATAACTAGCGTTGCTTTTGCTGCATCTTCGCCTCAACCGAAATTTCGGTATGAGGAATCGCTTCCAGACGCTCCTTGGGAATCGGTTTCCCCGTAACCTTGCAGATCCCATAAGTCTTGTTTTCGATGCGATCCAGGGCTCGATCGAGATAACCGATATATTTGCGCTGCCGGTCGATCATCATATAGACTTTTTCCCGTTCCATCGCATCCGTCCCCGCGTCCGCCATATGAAAACTATAAGCATTATCATGTTCATCAGACTCGGCTTCATTTTTAAGCTGCTCGCGCAAACGGTCAACTTCCTGCTGCGCTTCTTCCCGGCGGCTTTCTATGAGCTCGCGAAAATAGCCAAGCTCCTCGTCTGAAAAAGATGTTTTGATTGGTTCATCACCCTTGTTTTGCGTCTTGTCTGTCATGATACACACCTTTGTTGTATTGGTGATTAAAGGTTAAAAACTCGAACAAAAATGTACAGATAAAAATTTTAAAATTCAATGTTCTTTTTTGTCTATAAAGTGTAAACAGCCTAGATTTGCAGCTTTAAATTCTCAGTCGGAATACCCTTATCGATCAGCATGATGGGAATGCCGTCATCAACGCGATAAATGGTTTTTTTGTCCTCTGTAATCAGAGCCTCTGAAACCGTCTCATCAACTTTAGCGCCATCAGCGTATAAAACCTTGCCATCCTGGATGAGCGCATTCAAATCCTTGATCTTCTCCTCCGGAAATCGTTCTACCGGCACCTTTGTTTTCGGGCAACACAAAATATCGAGTAATTCTTGACTTACAGACATGCAGCACTCCTTTTATTAATCACAAAAGTAAAAGATACATTCAAAATTTCTGATTTTCAAGTTCTTTTCGCAAAAAGCGACCGGTATAAGAAGATTCCACACGAGACACCTCCTCCGGAGATCCCATGGCAACAACACGTCCACCCTGATCGCCACCTTCCGGTCCGAGATCGATGATATAATCAGCGGTTTTGATGACGTCAAGATGATGTTCAATCACCACCACCGTATTTCCCTTTTCCACCAGCCGGTTAAGAACGTTGATCAACATATGGGTGTCTTCAAAATGCAAACCGGTTGTCGGTTCATCCAGTATGTAAAACGTTTTACCCGTACTCACTTTGGACAATTCTGTCGACAGCTTGACCCGTTGTGCCTCCCCGCCGGACAAAGTGGTTGCCTGTTGTCCTAAATGAATATATCCCAAACCGACATCGTATAGCGTTTGAAGTTTGCGCTTGATTTTGGGTATATTTGAGAAAAAGTCCAGTGCCTGAGAGACGGTCATATTTAAAACATCGGCAATGGATTTCCCCTTGTATTTGATCTCCAGCGTCTCACGGTTATATCTCGCCCCCTTGCAAGCCTGACAGGTGACATAAACATCGGGCAAAAAATGCATCTCGATTTTGATAATGCCGTCACCCTGACACATCTCGCAACGGCCCCCCTTAACGTTAAAACTGAAGCGACCGGGCTTGTATCCTCTGATTTTGGCTTCCGGTAATTGCGAAAAAAGATCGCGTATGGGCGTAAACACACCGGTATAGGTGGCCGGATTCGAACGCGGCGTTCTGCCGATGGGTGATTGATCAATATCAATGACTTTATCGATATGCCCAAGTCCATCGATGGAATCATAGGAGAGCGGATTGTCTTTACCGCGGTAAAAATGTTTTTTCAAAATATGATAAAGCGTTTCATTGATCAATGTACTTTTGCCGCTGCCCGATACACCGGTTACACAAACAAACATGCCCAGAGGAATATCCACCTTTATTGATTTGAGATTATTGCCCCTCGCCCCGCGCAAGGTTAAAAAGGTACCGTTTTGCCGACGGCGTTCTGCGGGAACCGGAATATTGCGGCGTCCGGCGAGATAATCACCGGTGATGGATTCCCTGCTCTTTGCGACGGCTCCGGGAGCGCCCTGTGCCACCACGTGACCGCCGTGTTCTCCGGCGCCCGGACCCAAATCGACAAGAAAATCCGCTGACTCGATGGTTTCCCTGTCGTGCTCCACCACAATGACCGTGTTGCCCAAATCCCGTAACCGCTCCAGCGTCTCAATCAAACGCCGGTTATCCCGTTGATGCAATCCGATAGAGGGTTCATCGAGCACATATAAAACCCCGACCAGTTGTGAACCAATTTGTGTCGCCAGACGTATGCGTTGCGATTCTCCGCCTGAAAGCGTATCCGCATTGCGGGACAACGACAGATAATCGAGCCCGACATTGACCAAAAAGGTCAGGCGGTTCCGTATCTCCTTTAATACCTGCCTGGCAATGTGCTGTTGCCGCTCATCGAGATCCAGATGAGTGAAATATTCCAAACCAGCTTTGATAGACATCCGGGTAACGTCATGAATATTCTTATCCGCGACTTTAACAGCCAGAGCTTCCGGTCGCAATCTCGCTCCGCCGCAAACCGGACAAGGGGCCACATTCATAAAGCGTTCTATCCATTCGCGAATAAAACTGGAATCGGTTTGCTGGTAACGCCGATGTAAATTTTTTAAAATGCCTTCAAATGAGCTCTTATAGCGTTCGCGATAAGAGCCCCGTCTCGATTTGTAATGAAAAGATATCGGTGCCCGGTGGCCGTAAAGCAACGCTTTTTTGCACGGTTCGGATAACTCGGAAAATGTATTATCGAGCGAAAAACCGTAATGCTTGACCACGCCTTCGGTCAGGGATAAATACCAGCCATCCTTCAACTCTCCCCATGGCTCGATGGCACCCTTGCGCAACGGCACATCCGGATTGGGAATGACCAGCTCGGGATCGATCTCCATCTTGCTGCCGAGGCCGTTGCACTCCGGACAGGCGCCGTATGGCGAATTGAAAGAAAACATGCGCGGCTCGAGCTCTTCATAGGAAATCCCGCAATCGATACAGGCGTATCGCTCGCTGAATAACATCTCTTTGCCGTCGATAATATCCGCCAGAACAATCCCTCCGGTCAATTTGAGTGCGGTTTCGACGGAATCGGTCAAACGGGTCTTGATCTTGGGATTGATCACCAGGCGGTCGATGACGATTTCTATGGTGTGCTTTTTGTTTTTATCCAGTTCAATGTCCGAATCGAGATCATATACCCGGGAATCCACCCGAACCCGGACAAAACCATCGCGTTTGGCCTCTTTAAACGCTTCGCGGTATTCTCCCTTTCTGCCGCGGACAATAGGGGCGAGGATCTGCAATTTCGTCCGCTCCGGCAGCTCCAGAATACGATCGACGATTTGCTGAACGGTCTGTCTTTCGATGCGCTTGCCACAGTTGTAACAGTAAGGGGTGCCGATACGGCTGAAAAGCAAACGAAGATAATCGTATATCTCCGTTACGGTTCCGACTGTAGAGCGTGGATTTTTACTCGTAGTACGCTGCTCTATGGATATAGCCGGCGATAGTCCCTCGATATAGTCGACATCCGGTTTTTCCATCAGGCCAAGAAACTGCCGCGCATAGGCGGAAAGAGATTCGACATAACGCCGCTGCCCCTCGGCGTAAATGGTATCAAAAGCCAGAGACGACTTGCCCGATCCCGACAGACCGGTGATAACGATGATTTGATTACGCGGCAATTCGAGATTAAAATTTTTTAAATTGTGCTCCCGGGCACCGCGGATGATAATTTTATCTGAAATCAACATGTTCCTGTAAAACTAAATAAAAAATTATATTAATGTTTTTCTTCGCGTCGCTTTGCGGTTACATATTTCTTGAATCGTAAAAATAAAAATCGAATCGGAATCTGTTTGTTTGGTTCATAGCACAGTGGAATAGCTAACCCGGTTCAGGCTGAATTGTTCCCGCTTTAAGAACGAATAATATACGAAAAAAATGAACTAAATTGAAAAAGAAAATTTTTACGACACGACAAAATTGCGTTGACTTTTTGGGCAAAAACGAGTAGCTTAGCAAAAATTGAATTGAATTCAGAACGAGGTATGATCATGAAAACATGGATGGTTTTAATCGTATTGATCGCATGCGGATTCATTTTCGCCCAGGAACAGACCGTCACCGAGTATATGGCCAAAGCGGATGAGGCATTTGAACAAAACGATGACTCTACTGCCGTGGTTTATTACCAAATGGCTGCAAAGGCGGATACCAACAATTGCGAAGCCCAATGGAAAGCAGCCCGCTCCCATATCCATATCGGTGAAAACCTGGAAGGACAGCAGCAGGAATCGCACTATATGCTCGGCGAAATGTATGCGCGCAAAGCGGTTACTAAATGTCCGGAAAACGCCGATGCGCATTTGCAGCTGGCGATCGGTGTCGGCCGCCTCGCTTTACTCAGAGGAGGTAAAACCAAGGTCGAACTCTCCAAGGATGTTAAAGATCACGCTGAAAAAGCCATTGAACTCAATCCCGAGCTCGACATCGCCTACCACGTTCTGGCTCGCTGGCATCGCGAAGTCGCCACCCTCAGCGGACTGTTAAAAATGTTCGCCAAAGTTCTCTACGGCGGCCTGCCCCCGGCCAGCGTCGAAAAATCAGAAGAACTCTTTAAAAAAGCCATTGAACTCAATCCCGACTATATCAACCATCACCTCGAGCTGGGAATGACCTACGAAGAACTGAAAAACTGGTCCGCGGCTGCCGAAGAATATAAAAAAGTAGCTGAACTCCCGGCCACCGAAGACGATGATCCACAACATAAAAAAGAAGCGCAAAAACGGCTGAAAAAAGTACAGAAAAAAACTTGATTAAAAAGCTGCGGGGGCAGCCTTTTTTAGTTAGGCTCCTAATAAAACTACTTGACATTTCTAGGTAAAATGTTTTATTTATATAATAAAATTAACTCCTCCGCTTTGAGGAGCATCTTATGGAATTGCATTTTGGGTTTTTTCAATGACTGCAGCTCAGCTCTGACCGCTCCTTCCCGTTTCGACCGCATCTGCTAGCCGCGGTCTGAAAAGAATCCATATCTCATATGAACCGGTTTTCCGTTTGTCGCGGGTGATTTTTTGCCCGCTGTGAAACCGGTGTCTCATAAAGGAACCCCTATGTCGGAACCGATCCAAATAAATGCCGGCGGTTTTGCCGGCGATGCCGGACTCTATAGATCAGCATATGAACACGACAATTGCGGTGTCGGTTTTCTCGCCAAACTCGACGGCGTAGCGAGTCACGATATTGTCGACAATGCTGTGCGCATTCTCATCAATCTGGAGCATCGAGGCGCTGTCGGCGGCGACCTGGCCACCGGAGACGGCGCCGGTTTGCTTTTTCAGATTCCGGATGCGTTTTTCAGGCTTGAATGCCATGACCTCGGATTCGTATTGCCGGACGCCGGCGACTATGCCGTCGGTATGATTTTCCTGCCGCGCCAACAGGCGCTGCGGGATCAATGCATGCGCATATGCGAGAACCGGGCACAAGAGGAAAATTGCCAGGTGCTGGGCTGGCGTCGCGTGCCGGTGAAGAATAAACACCTGGGTGAGCTGGCCAAATCCACCGAACCGCTCTGCTACCAGCTTTTCATCGCCCGCGGATCCGTAGATAAAAATAATTTTGAAAGAAAATTGTACGTGATTCGCCGGCTCATCGAAAAAAGCACTGACGATCTGAAAAAGGACTGCAGCCAATTCTATATCTGCAGCCTCTCCACCATGAAAATCGTTTACAAGGGATTGCTCACCGGCACCCAATTGCCGGACTATTATCCCGACCTGAAAAACAAACATTTCTCCAGCGCCTATGCCCTGGTGCACCAACGCTACAGCACCAACACCTGGCCGACCTGGCCGCTGGCGCAACCCTTTCGTTTTCTCGCTCACAACGGCGAAATCAATACCCTGGGCGGCAACATAAACCGCATGAAGGCAAGAGAGCCCATCCTTGCATCGGACCTCTTTGCTGAAGATATAGAAAAAATCAAACCGGTTCTCATCGAAGGGGCCAGCGATTCCGCCATACTCGACAACATGCTCGAGCTGCTGGTGTTGGCCGGCCGCTCTCTGCCGCACAGTATGATGATGCTGATACCGGAAGCCTATAGCTCTAAAATCCAGATGAGCGCCGACAAACGCGCCTTTTATGAATTTCACTCCGCCCTGATGGAACCCTGGGACGGACCTGCCGCCATTACCTTTACCGACGGCCGCTATATCGGCGGCACGCTTGACCGCAACGGTCTCAGACCAGCCCGGTACACCATCACGCGCGATGGTATTATCATGCTGGCCTCGGAAACCGGCGTCCTCGATTTTCCCGCCGACTTGATTCTCAAACGCGGCAGGTTGCAACCAGGAAAAATGTTTCTCGTCGATATGACCCAGCACCGGGTGGTGCCGGACCACGAAATCAAGGCAAAAATCGCGCGCAGACGCCCTTACCGCCGCTGGATCAAGAACAACCGCATCGAATTGCGCGGCCTGTTTACGCCGGCGCAGAATCCGCCTGAAGAAGAACGTCGCCTGCTGCAGCTACAGCACGCCTTTGGTTATACCCGGGAAGAGCTAAAGATGATCCTGGGACCCATGACCTCAAAAGGGCAGGAAGCCATCGGCTCTATGGGCAATGACGCCGCCCTGGCGGTGTTGTCGCGACGGCCCAGACTGCTGTTCGATTACTTTAAACAGCTCTTTGCCCAGGTCACCAATCCACCCATCGACCCGCTGCGCGAAGACCTGATCATGTCTCTGGAGAGCTTTGTCGGCCGCGAGCACAATCTCCTGCAGGAAGAACCCGGCCAATACCGCGGCCTCAAACTGCCGCATCCCATCCTCACCCTGGCGGACTTGTCGCGTCTGCGCCAGACCCAACACGGGGATATTCTCTCCCAGGACATTCCCATTCTCTTTCCCAAAAACGGCAACGGCAAAACACTGGAAAAAGCACTGCAAACCATTTTCCAAAGCGCAGAAACAGCGCTGGATGAGGGCAAAACCCTGCTCATTCTCACCGACGAGGGCATGAATTCCGATCTCGTCAGCATCCCCGTTCTGCTGGTGGTCTCCGGGCTGCACCATTATCTCACCCATGTCGGCAAACGCAATTACGCCGGCATCATCGCCGAAACCGGCGAAGCGCGCGAAGTGATCCACTTTGCCCTGCTCAGCGCCTTTGGCGTCGATGCCGTCTGCCCCTATCTCGCCTTTCAAACCATTCGCCAGATGGTCGAGAACAACATGCTGCCGGAGCTATCCTCTCCGGAAGTGGCCATGGATTCCTATATCACCGCCATCAAAAAGGGCCTGTTAAAAACCCTCAGCCGTATGGGCATTTCCACCCTGCACGGCTTTTTTGCCTCACAGATTTTTGAGGCAGTGGGACTGAATCAGGATCTCATCAACACCTGTTTCTGCGGAACCGCCTCCCGCATCGGCGGCATCGGACTGGATGAAATCGCACAGGAAACCAGCCAACGCCATCAAAAGGGTTTTCCGCACAGCGGTGATCCCGATCCCCTGCTCGATGTCGGCGGTGATTATCATATTCGCCTCAGCGGCGAACAACATATGTGGACAACCGAAGCGATCTATACCCTGCAGTCCGCTACCCGCAATTCCGACTATACCCAGTTTAAAACCTATACAAATATCATCGATAGCAGCCCCTATACCACCCTGCGCAGCCTGTTGACATTCAAAAAGACCAAAAGCATTGACATAAAAAACGTAGAACCGGTGGAAGCGCTCACCCCACGATTCGTAACCGCAGCCATGTCCTTCGGGTCGATCAGCAAGGAAGCGCACGAATCGATCGCCATCGCCCTCAACCGTCTCGGCGGCCGCAGCAATTCCGGCGAAGGCGGTGAAGACCCGCAGCGCTACATTCCGTTGCCCAACGGCGACAGCAAGCGCTCGCGCATCAAACAGATCGCTTCCGGCCGTTTCGGCGTCACCACTCAATACGTTATCAACGCCGACGAACTGCAGATCAAAATCGCCCAGGGTGCCAAGCCCGGTGAGGGCGGTCAATTGCCCGGGCATAAAGTCAGCGTCGAAATCGCCCGCGTGCGCCACACCACCCCCGGCGTCACCTTGATCTCTCCGCCACCGCATCACGATATCTATTCCATCGAGGATCTGGCACAGCTGATTTATGATCTGAAAACCGTCAATCCCGATGCCAAAGTATCGGTAAAACTGGTCTCCGAAGTCGGTGTCGGCACCATTGCCGCCGGCGTTGCCAAGGCGGATGCAGATCTGATCCTGATCTCCGGTCATGACGGCGGTACCGGCGCTTCACCGCTTACCGCTATCAAACACGCCGGCCTGCCCTGGGAGCTCGGCCTCGCCGAAGCCCAGCAGGTGCTGATGGCCAACCAGCTGCGCGACCGCGTCGTTTTGCAAACCGACGGCCAGCTCAAAACCGGCCGCGACCTCGCCATCGCCGCTCTGCTCGGCGCCGAAGAGTTCGGATTCGGTACCAGTATTCTCATTACCCTTGGTTGCGTCATGATGCGAAAGTGCCACCTCAACACCTGTCCGGTCGGCGTTGCCACCCAGGATTCCGGCTTGAGGTCGCGATTCACCGGCAAACCGGAGTATATCGAAACCTACCTGCGCTTTATCGCTCAGGAACTGCGCGAGATTATGGCGCAACTCGGATTCACCCGTCTCGATGACATGATCGGACGCACCGATTTGATCGATTTCATCCCCCCGCAGGATCACTATAAAGCCAAAACCCTGGATTTTTCCTGTCTGCTGAAAAACGTATCGACGCGAAACGGCCGGCCACGCCACTCTGTGCCTCACCAGATTTCCAATCATAAAGATTGCCTCGACCACGAGTTGATCAAAAGGGCGCAACCGACCTTTGAAAACCGCCGGAGCGTCTCCATCTCTTTGCCGATTCGCAACATCCACCGCACCGTCGGCGCCATGCTCAGCGGTCAGCTGGTCAAACAGTTCGGGACGCACGGCTTGCCGGAAAATACCATCAAAATCGCCTTTACCGGTTCCGCCGGACAAAGCTTTGGCGCCTTTCTCACCCAGGGGGTTCACATGACCCTGAATGGCGACACCAACGACTATCTCGGCAAAAGCATGGCCGGCGGCACCATCGTCGTTGTGCCGCCGGACAAATCAACTTTTGCGCCGCACGACAACATCATCGTCGGTAATGTGGTGCTCTACGGCGCCACCGGCGGCGAGCTTTACATCAACGGCATTGCCGGCGAGCGCTTTGCGGTGCGCAACAGCGGCGCCAAAGCGGTCGTCGAAGGCGTCGGCGATCACGGCTGCGAATACATGACCGGCGGCATGGTGGTGATTCTCGGTTATACCGGCCACAATTTTGCCGCCGGCATGAGCGGCGGCATTGCCTATGTCTTTGACGAAAATGAACTCTTTGATACAAAGTGCAACCTCGACATGGTCGACCTCGAAAGCGTCTGGCATCCGGAAGACCGGCAAAACCTGCGGCGCATGATCGAAAACCATTACGAGTACACCAACAGTCCGCGCGCCCGCATGATTCTGGAAAACTGGGAGGGATATTTGCCGCTATTCGTCAAGGTCATGCCCATAGATTACCGCAAATCGCTGGAGCGCATGCGTATGGAAGAACACAGCGACCAGGAGACGGTCTCGGCGACCGAGGAGGTGTACAATGGCTAAAATCACCGGATTTATGGATTATCCGCGCTGCGAGGTCGAAAAAGCGCCGGTCGGGGAGCGCATCAAACATTTTAAGGAATTCGAACGCCCCCTCGCCGAAGAGCTCCTGCACCAACAGGCCGCCCGCTGTATGGATTGCGGCGTGCCGCATTGCCACACCTTTGGCTGTCCGCTGCACAACCGTATCCCGGACTGGAACGATCTGGTCTATCGGGACCAATGGAAACTGGCCCTGCAGATCCTGTCGACCACCGACAATTTTCCCGAATTTACCGGCCGTGTCTGTCCGGCACCCTGTGAAGCCGCCTGCACCCTCAATTTGCAGGAATCCCCGGTCCTGATTCGCCACATCGAACTGCAAATCATCGAAAAGGGCTGGAAAGAAGGCTGGATAAAACCGCAAAAAGCAGGGCATATGAGCGGCAAAAGTGTAGCCGTGGTGGGATCCGGGCCGGCCGGACTGGCGGCGGCGCAGCAGTTGAGCCGACGCGGACACAAGGTTACCGTGTTTGAGCGCGATGAAGCTATCGGCGGCTTGTTGCGCTATGGTATACCGGATTTCAAGCTGGAGAAATGGGTCATCGACCGACGCCTGCAACAGATGCGGGAAGAAGGCGTCACCTTTGAAACCGGCGTGCACGCCGGCAGCGATATATCGCTGAAATACATGAAGCGTATCTTCGATGCCATCGTCCTCGCCACCGGCGCCACCGTACCCCGCGATCTCGATATTCCCGGGCGCGACCTGAAAGGCATTCACGTTGCCATGCCGTTTCTAACCCAGCAAAACGACCGCTGTAACGGGGTGAAAATCCCTGCCAAAAAAGCCATCAGTGCCAAAGACAAACAGGTCATCGTCATCGGCGGCGGCGATACCGGCTCCGACTGCGTCGGAACCGCCCGTCGACAGGGCGCCGGCGGCATCGTCCAGATCGAGCTGCTGCCCAAACCACCCGAGTTCAGGCATTCCAATAACCCCTGGCCCACCTGGCCCAACATTTTGCGCACCTCGAGTTCGCAGGAAGAAGGCTGCCAGCGCTACTGGAGCTTAAAAACCAAATCCTTTATCGGAAAAGCCGGCCGGGTGACGGGCATCCATGCCGTCAAGGTCAATCCGGTGTATGAAGATGGCCGCCTCAACGGTTTTAAGGAAATCCCCAATTCCGGTATAGAAATCAAAGCCGACCTGATCTTGCTGGCCACCGGCTTTTTGCACACCGAGCCCTGCCGGCTGATCCGCGACGCCCGAATAGACACCAACAACCGGGGCGACATTGCCGTCAATAACGGCAACATGACCTCGCATAGCGGCATCTTTGCCGCCGGCGACTGCGTCAGCGGCGCCTCCCTGGTCGTCAACGCCCTGCACCAGGGCCGCCAGACAGCAGAAGCGGTGGACCGGTATTTACATCGGCTTTGAGCATTCCCGATCAAATATAACCCATGATCTCGTATTGTTTTTTTTACATGTGAACGAGTGAACGTGGGAACGTGGGAACGTGGGAACGTGGGAACGTGGGAACGTGGGAACGTGGGAACGTGGGAAACTTTACGAGTTTTTAGCGTATTGTCAAGTTAAAAAGACAGAAATATTCAAACACCATGAATAATAGTCAAAGGGAAATAGTCGCTATCGGGATATGCACAGTCTTGATATTTGATGACTTGCAGTAGACAAAAAGCACTATATAAATATCAAAATATGATTTTTTACCTTATTTTTATCTCTTCAACCTTGGTAGCCGACTGGTTCCCCGTGAATTCACCTTATTCCCTTATTGCCGGCAGTAACTCGGAACAAAAATAAAAATCCTCAATCATTTATTTAACTCGTTCCAACGCTTGCAGGCTGTATGAAAACGCAATAATGTTAATCAACTGCGTCCATGATAATTTATTATAAACCGCGAAGAACACAAAGATCGCGAAGAGAAATATTTTAATGCGTTGTTTTTATTTAATTTATTTCTTTTTACTTCGTGCTCTTCGCAACCTGGTTTGTCATAATCCTTACAAAAGCCTCTTGATATAAAATATTTCATTTCACACATACTCGAAGCATTGCTACAAGAAATAAGTTGAGTAGAATACATTTAATAAAATTGATGCTGTTTCCGGTGATCTCACACTTTTTTCCCCGTTATTCAACAGCAATATTTGTGTCTCCGTGCCTCTGTGCGAGGTTGGCTCTTGGCACGCATTTATCAACTCCCGACGACCAAAACACCGGGGTTGTAATTCAAAAAAAATATTACTACTTTTCTGTGCTGAAAATGATATTAATTTTAAAGGGAAAAAGATGAAAAAATTCGCTTCGATCTGTCTACTCGTTCTCCTCTTCGCAGCCCTGAGCGTTGCACAGACGGAGAAAAAACCCCTGGACCACTCGGTCTACGATCAATGGCAATCGGTTGAGAATGCGCGCATCTCGACCGGCGGCAACTGGATTCTCTACACCGTCGCTCCACAGGAGGGCGATGCCACGCTGTACGTCAAACATCCGGATAGCGAAAAAATCTATCAACTGGAACGCGGCGAAAACGGTCAATTCGACTACAACACCACCGCCGCTATCTCGCTGGTCAAACCCTTGTTTGCCGATGTGCGGCAGGCCAAAATCGACGAGAAAAAGAAAGACGAGATGCCCATGGACTCGCTCGCCATCCTCTACCTCGAGAGTGGTGATGTTGAAAAAGCAGCGCGGGTTCAATCGTTCAAGGTTCCCAAAAAAGCCGGCGGCTGGGTCGCCTGGCTGCATGAAAAGGAAAAAGCCGAAAAAGACACCACTGAAACCGAAGAAGAGGATGCGCTCACCGATGCCGAAGAGGACAATGGCAACGGGGACAAAGATAAAGAAGGCACACTGTTGCTGCTGAAAAATCTGAATACGCGCATCGACACTTCCTTTCAGTTCGTCAGCGATTACCTCTTTAGCGAGGATGGTAAAAAGCTGCTCTTCAGCAGCACCGGCAAGGACAGCGTTGCTACCGCCGGTGTCTATTTGTTCGATACGGCTTCATCTGTGCTGCAGGCGCTCAAACAGGGAAAAGGCAGCTATAAACAGCTCGCTATCGACGAAAAGGGCGAACAGATCGCGTTTGTCGCCGATCTCGACACCTCCAAAGCCAACCAGCGCTTTTTCTCCGCCTATTACTGGAACGCAGGTCTCGATTCCGCCATGGTCATCGCCGACACCCTGACCGCCGGCCTGCCGGACGACTGGATGATCAGCCAGCACGGCAAGGTGCATTTTTCCGAGAACGGCAAACGACTTTTTCTCGGTACCGCTCCGATTCCGGTTCCCGAGGACACCACCCTCGTCGAGTTTGAAGTCGCCAAGGTCGACATCTGGAACTGGAAAGACCCGCTGCTGCAACCGCAACAGCTCAAAGAGCTGAAAGAGGAGCAAAAACGCAGCTATACCGCCGTCATTGATCTCAAAAACAAAAAATTTACCCAGCTCGCCGATGAAACCATGCCCACCCTTCGCCTTGCCGATGAGGGCAATGCCGATCACGCCATGGGATCATCCCGCCTGCCCTATCGCCGGCTCATCTCCTGGGAAGGGGCGACCTATCGCGATATCTATTACGTTTCAGTTAAGGACGGAGCCCGTCGCCTGGTACAGAATAAAGTCCGTGGCGCAAACGGCATATCGCCCAAAGGCCTTTACCTCTACTGGTACGACCAAATCGACAGCTGCTGGTTCAGCTGGTCGGTCAAAAAAGCACAAACCACCAATCTGACTGAATCCATCGACGTCTCCTTTGCCAATGAGCTCAATGACGTCCCCGATTATCCCCGCTCTTACAGCCGTCTCGGCTGGACCCAAAACGATGATAAATTTCTTCTCTACGATCGCTATGATATCTGGCAAATCGATCCGGACAACGGCGAGAGCAAAAACCTGACAACAGGTCTGGGCAGAGCGGAAAATATCACCTTTCGCTATGTCCGCCTCGACCGGGAAGAGAGATTCCTGCAACCCGATCAAACCCTGTTGTTGCGGAGTTTTGACGAAGACGACAAATCCGCCGGATTTTACCAGCTGACCCTCAACAGCGACGAGAAACCGCAAAAGCTGATTCAGCAGGATTATCGTTTTTCAACCCCGAAAAAAGCGGAAAAAGCGGATCGGCTTGTCCTGACCAGAGAATCCTTTGTTGAACCGCCGAACCTGTGGATGAGCGATTTGAACTTTAAAGAAATACAAAAGCTGAGCGACATCAATCCGCAGCAAAAAGAGTATCTCTGGGGCACCGCAGAGCTGGTGCGCTGGCATTCCGCTGACGGCAAAGCGCTGGACGGCATTCTCTACAAACCGGAAAATTTTGATCCGGACAAAAAGTACCCCATGATGGTCTATTTTTACGAACGCACCTCCTTTACGCTCAACTGGTACCGCGAACCGCGGCCCAGCCCGTCGACGGTAAGACCGAGCTTTTATGCCAGCCGTGGTTATCTCTTCTTTATTCCCGATATCATCTATGAAAAGGGCTATCCCGGAAAAAGCGCCCTCAACTGCATCGTACCCGGGGTCCTCAATTTGATCGAACAGGGATTTGTCGATAAAGAACGAATCGGCATTCAGGGACAGAGCTGGGGCGGGTACCAGGTCGCCTATTTGGTGACGCGCAGCAATCTTTTTGCCGCCGCCATGGCCGGCGCACCGGTCTCCAATATGACCAGCGCTTACGGTGGTATTCGCTGGGGGTCAGGCATGAGCCGCATGTTCCAGTATGAACACACTCAGAGCCGCATCGGCGGCACCCTGTGGGAAAAACCGTGGCACTATCTGGAAAACTCGCCGCTCTTCCGTGCCCCGGATGTCACCACACCGCTGCTGATCATGCACAACGACGGCGACGGCGCCGTTCCCTGGTACCAGGGCATCGAACTCTTTGTCGCCATGCGGCGTCTGCACAAACCAGCCTGGATGCTGAATTACAATAACGAAGAACACAACCTGAGAAAACGACAGAACCGCAAAGACCTCTCCAAAAGAATGCAGCAATTTTTCGATCACTATCTCAAAGACGCACCGCCTCCGGTATGGATGGAAAAAGGTGTG
>WJMF01000069.1 GCA_014728085.1 Candidatus Zhuqueibacterota bacterium | reverse complement strand
TATAGTAAAATACCGTGATGTTTGGCAAATCATTTGCACATTCCCATAGATATCTTTCAAACCAATTGCTACAAGCACAATATTATCAAGGTCTTTGCCCTTGTTCGGGGCGTGCAGTCTGTCCCATTTTTGTCTCATTACTCATGGAGGAATATCAATATGAGTAAATATAGTTATATAATTGTCCTTTTTCTTGTTTCGGCTCAATTCGCAGCGGCGCAAAATGCGGTAGCACTGTTTCATCTCTTTTCTTTTGGTGAACAGGGAGAAAAACCGGGAGACCTAAACGCTCCGATGGGGATAGATACCGACATGAACGGAAATATTTATGTTGCGGATACCGGCAACCATCGCATTCAAAAGTTTGATCAAAGTGGAAGCCTGATCACTTTTAATGGTGGTTTTGGATGGGGAGTGGAACAGTTCCAGCGCCCTATGGATATTATTATTCAGAGCGGTATGGATGTTTTTGTTGCAGATTATGAAAACAGTCGAATCGAGAGATACGATAAGGATTTACACTGGATACATTCTATTTCATCAAACCGGAGAGAGGAAGAGCGATTTGATCTGCAATATCCGGTTTCTCTAACGGCGAGTTTGCATCAGGACTTGTTTGTTATTGATGGAGAAATGGCCAAAGTATTAAAATTGAATGCCCAGTTTGAGCCTGAAATGAGTTTCGGAAGCTATGATTGGGGAGAGGGAGCGCTTTATGATCCAAAACAGTGTGTTATATCCAGAGATGATCTAATCTATATTTCGGACCAGGGCAGGCAGAGCATCATGATATTTGATTATTTTGGCAATTATATTTTTGAAATCGGAACAGATACACTAAACAAGCCTACCGGTCTGGATTTATATCAAAACAATATTCTCTGCGTTGCAGAAACGGATCCCCCGTCTTTTTTCTTTTTTACCCTAAAAGGGAGAAGAATCGATTGCAGCCGGCTGAAGGGTTTTGCGAACTCTTTTTTTAGCGATATTGCTCTCTTTGAAAATCGTCTTTATGCCGCGGACTTTAATCGTCACTGCATCCACGTTTTTGAACTGCGGGTCAATTAAAAAGGTGATGGTACGTTTATGCGGCAGTGGATTCTCATACTTATTTTCTGCGGATCGGGGTATAGTTTAGCTCAAACCGTCGGCAAGATTGAAAGCTTTTCTCTATTTGAAAAAGATTTTGTCATTATGGGGCAGGATCGTAAAGGTCCTTATCTTTTGCCGGACAGCCTGATCATTGAAAATTCTGAACGGGTGTTTATCGATGGTACCCGACTCTCAGATTCCGAATATAATTTGAATGCCATAGACGGAGAGATTCGTTTTCGACAGGGGGTTCCCAACCAGGCTAAAATCAGGATTATTTACAAGATATTTCCCTATAAAATCAAAAAAAATTATTATCATCGAAAGTTATTCAAACGGGTTTTCGGTGCTCCGACCGGTACAGCTGAACTGCCGGCAATAGAAGCTGAAACCCCTGAAGAAAACTATGCTTCACGGCTAAATAAAAGCGGTAGTATTACCCGGGGGATAACGGTTGGAAACAATCGAGGTCTCAAAGTAAACTCTGCATTGAATATTAACATAAGCGGAGAAATTGCCAGGGATGTAAACGTCACCGCTGCTCTGACGGATCAGAGTACGCCTATTCAACCTGAAGGGACAACACAAAATCTGCAAGAAATCGACAAAGTCTTTGTCAGAATTAAATCGCCTCATCTTTCTGCTACCATGGGCGATTATAATGTAGAATTGCAGGCATCGCGTTTTGCGCAATATAACCGAAAATTACAAGGCGCAATGGGACAGGTGGATTATGGAAATACGAAGGCACTTGCCTCGGTTGCCGTTTCTCGTGGAAAGTACCGCTCCCAGTCTATTCAGGGCAGGGAAGGATACCAGGGACCATACCAGCTAAAAGGGGATCAGGGGCAGATTGATATCATCATATTGGCTGGCACCGAACGGGTTTATATTGATGGCGAAGCTATGGTACGTGGCGAATCCAATGATTATGTAATTGATTATGCTGCCGGACAACTGACCTTCACCCGAAGGAGGCTTATCACTTCCGATTCCCGCATTGTCGTTGATTTTCAATATTCAGATGAGAATTTCAGGCGGCATCTTTATACCTTTTATTCACGCACAAGCTTTTGGCATGATCGCATTCAATTTGGTTCTTCTTTTATTCGAGAAGCCGACGACAAGGAAAATCCGCTCGATTTTGTCCTCACTGATGACAAGCGCAGAATATTGGAAAATGCCGGGGACAATCCGGATGAAGCAGTACAGGATGGGGCAACTTTTGTCGGGGAAGGCAATGGACGATACCGTCTTACTGAAGACAGCGTTTTCGTCCATGTGGGCCAGGATTCCGGTGATTACAATGTTTCCTTTTCAGATGTCGGTAGTGGCAATGGCGCATATGAATACAAGGGGGGAGGGGTTTATGAATATATTGGGGATCATCGTGGACGCTATGCACCGGTACAACTTTTGGCAACCCCTCAAAATCAATATTTGCTTGATTTTGACCTCGAAATCAATCCACATCCTGCAATTTCTTTGCAATCGGAAATCGCTCTGAGCAGTTTGGATCGAAACATATATTCATCGATTGACGACAATGACAATGACGGCGTTGCACAACATTGGCAGTTGACAATTCAGAACGACTCTTTGCGCTTGTTGAAGAAACACCTGGGAAGTATTGATCTCTCGGCAAAATGGCGAAAGATCAACAATCGTTTTCGGGATATCGATAGAACAACAGAAATCGAATACAATCGCAAATGGGACCTGAGCGAATCATTTCAAAGGCAGGAGGATGTTCGGGAAATTAACGTAAAATATTTGCCTCGTTCCTTTATGCAGATAAGCGGTGAATATGGCAACATCAAAAAAGGGGATTATTTTGCCTCAACGCGATCTCAATTATCCAGCTGGTTTGAAAAAAAAGGCTGGCCATCCTATCAGTACCGTATCGAGAGCATCAGCAAGAATGATGATAGGAATAAAGTGGATGGAGAATGGTGGCGCCAACGGGGGAATACTCGGGTTCAGTTTTGGCATTTTAAACCTTTTGCAAATTATGAGGGGGAAGTTAAAAAGGAAAATTGGTCCGATTCCTTGTATACCGGATTCAAATTCGATGAGGTTGATGCCGGCATTGAATTTATTCCCGGCAGTCGTTTTTCTGCAACAGCAGAAATGACATATAGGGATGACAGTGATTACACATCGATGGATCAGTTTACAAAAAAATCTACGGCTTCAACTCAATCGCTACGAATGCAATGGCACCGCATAGGGTCTTTTTCCGGAACCATGGCTTTTACGCATCGTCGCCGGTCATATACTGATCCGCAACAGAGTTCGGTAAGAACGGATTTGGCTGAAATTACGACCCGATATTCACCCTGGAAAAACGCGCTCAACACACAACTGAATTATCAAATTTCCAATACAGCAACGGCCAAGAAGGAACGCATCTATATCAAAGTCAGTGAGGGAGATGGCAATTATCGATTTGACGAGGATCTCAACGAATATGTAAATGATCCTCTTGGTGATTATATTATGAGAGTGTTGACGACAGATCAGTTTATTCCCGTAATTGAATTGAAAACCAGTGCTCGAATCAGGTTAGAGCCGACACGCTTTTTTTCCAGATTACAGCGCAATCCCGAACAACGCTGGTGGAAAAAGGCAATTAAAGCTTTTTCGAGTGAAAGTTTTATTTCGCTTGAGGAGAGAACGCAGGACAAAGATGTTTGGGATATCTATTTGCTTAACTTGAAAAGATTTCAGCATCCCACCAATACGATCGTGGGAAACATAAATTTTAGACAGGATCTTTATCTATTCGAGCACAGCAGAGATTTCTCCCTTCGATATCGCTTTAGACAGCGAGATGAAAAAAACAATCAATACCTGGAAGGCGGACAGGACAGGAGCGAACGTGAAAATTCGATTCGTCTGATTTCCCGGTTGACCTCTTCTTTAAACAGCAAGACGGAGCTCATGCGGGAGCGTACGCTGCGCCGCTTTTTTTATGCCGGCCGGCAGGACCGAGATATACACACATCACAAGCTGATGTTGATCTCTCTTACCGACCCGATCAACGATTTGAGATTGCGCTTCAATGTCGGGCCTCTTATGAACAAGATCGCGCCTATATTGAACCGACAACGGTGCAGGCGTTTTCTATCATACCCCGAATTTCCTATTCCTTGAGAGAACGTGGAAGAGTAAGGGGAAATATTGAATGGAGCCAGGTCGATGCAACCCCCGATGACCGTCCCATTCCATATGAAATGGCCAATGGCAGAAGTATGGGGCAATCATTGCGGTGGGATGTGCGCTTTGATTACAGAATATCAGACACCATACAGGCAACGCTGTCGTATTATGGTCGAAATGAGCCTGAACGCGACAGGGTAATCCATACAGGCAGGGCACAAGTTACGGCAGCTTTTCGTTAAAGGTTTGAAAAATGTTTTTTAGAATCGAGAAAACAGGACTTTTCCTTTTGCTGATTTGGCATACCATTCTTATCGGCGCCGGCGAGATCCGCATATCCCGAATTGATTTTTATGGTCTGGAGTCGATTTCGGAATCCCGAGCCAAAGACTGGTTTGACATGCACGAAGGTCAGGTTTTTAACAGCGATCAGTTGGTTAAAAAGAGTACAGAGCTCTTGCAGCGATATAAAGAGAATGGTATGGCTTATACCCGTATCGATTCTCTGGTATATTATATTGCCCCGGACAGTACGACAGCAAGACTCGCCCTCTACATTCAGGAGGGAAGGGAGGTGCGAATGGGTGAATATAGATTTAGGGGCATAGAGGATTCGCTTGCCAATGAGATGAAAAAACGTATCAATAGTCGTTCCGGTGCCTGTTTTATTCCAACCCATTTTGAACGCAATCTGGATGACGAACTCAACCGCCTTTCCAATCTGGGATATCCATTTGGTCGTTTTGATCTGAAAGCCATACGACTGGATTCGGTTCAGGAAAACGAATCTTGTTTTGATTTTGCATTTCGGGCACGAACAGGACCGAAATTATATCTTCGGGAAATCCAAATTACCGGTAACGAAACCACCAGGGATTATGTGATCCGGCGCGAAACAGGAATCAAAGACGGAGAGCTGTACAGACAAGACAAAATAAATCGAATCCAATCGCGGTTGATGCGTTTGGGGTATTTTATCCGTGTTTATCCGCCTAAACTCTATTGGTCTGAAGGCAATGAAGGAGGATTGTTGCTTCAGATTGAGGAAGGCCCCAGTAGCCGATTTGATGGTGTCCTTGGTTACAATCCGGGTACAGATGAAGAAAAAGGATATTTTACCGGTTTGCTGGAAATCTCGTTGGGAAATTTGCTCGGTACCGGGCGTTCTTTGTTCGTTCACTGGCAAAAACGCGATCGGAAAACCCAGGAGATGGAATTCCGTTACCGGGAACCCTGGGTTGCCAGGTTACCTTTTCATGTCGGCGTGCATTTTGCTCAATTGATACAGGATACAACCTATATTGAACGCAATATAGCAATGGATTTTGAGCTACCCGTTTCATATAACCTCTCCGCTGTGGCCAATATCAGCAGAAGGCAGGTCACGCCGGATTCCGTTGGCAGCTATATACTCGGGATTCCTTCCAGTCGTCAAATATCGGGAACCGTTGGATTCTCTTATGATACAAGAGATGATTTGATTAATCCGCAGCAAGGCATTTATTACCGGACAAGTGTTGAATTTGGCCGCAAAAAGAATCTTGGGCCAGAGACACTGGTCGAGGAGATGAAACTCAAAAGAAAGATTGATAACAAGCAATATCTACTCGATCTCGAGGTGTTTATACCTTTATTTGCGAGACAAGTCATTTCATTTTCATTGCACGGCCGCCAACTGAAAAGCAATGAAGACTTGGTTCCCTTGTCGGATCTATATCGCCTGGGCGGGGCGCAGAGTCTGCGCGGATATCGGGAAGATCAGTTTCTCGGCAGCAGTGTGGCCTGGACGAATCTGGAATATAGATATATTTTCGGCCGAAGGTCCCGGGTATTTGCGTTTCTGGATTCAGGCTATTATTCCAGAAACGGGGATATTTCGAACATCGGAACGACCCTCAAAGTCGGATATGGAATCGGATTTCGCCTTGAAACCGGTTTAGGGGTTATGGGTATTGATTACGGCCTGGGTGAAGGGGATGGTATTATGAACGGGAAATTGCATATCCGCCTGGTGAATGAATTTTAAGGAATTTTTCAAAGTCGTTTTGATTTTTTTGTTTTCCTTCCAAATCGGTCTTGCAACTTTTTTTTATTTATAGTATTTTATCAAAACAGTATTTACAGGACTGGATGGTCGATTTAAAAAGCAAAATATCTTCTTCCTTGGCGTTTTTATCTCCATTTTATTCAGAAACACCCGGGATTGCTGTTGTTTTGGGTTCAGGATTGGGCAGGGTGGTGTCTGCCTTTCCGCCGCTGCAAGTCATCCCGACAGATGAAATTCCCCATTATCCACGATCTTCGGTTCCGGGTCATAAAGGTAGATGGGTTTTTAGCAGAATAGATGAGATGCTCTGTTTGTTTGTTCAGGGACGAACACATTTTTATGAAGGATATCCCTTGTCGGTCATTACCTATCCCATCCATCTTTTAGCCAGCATGGGAATCAAAACACTGATATTAACGACGGCTAGCGGTGGTGTTAATCCCGAGTTTAAACCCGGAGATCTGATGATCATCCGGGATCATATAAATTTCGCCTTTAACAATCCGCTTATCGGTGATGGTAAAAACCAGCTCGGTCCCCGCTTTCCCGATATGAGTGAACCGTATGATCAGGAATTAATAAACCTCGCATTAAAGAGCGGAAAACGTTCAAACGTCGATTTTAGGCAAGGTATTTTTTGCTGGGTAAGCGGGCCGAATTATGAGACCGCTTCGGAGGTGAGAATGTTGAAAATGTTAGGGGTGGATGCGGTTTCAATGTCAACCGTTCCTGAGGTCATTATTGCGGCCCAGAGACATTTAAGAGTGCTTGGGATCTCCCTGATTACAAATCTGAGCACGGGCTTGACGGATTCTATATTGACCCATCGGGAAGTTACTGAACGGGCAAATCTCGCCGTTGTGCAACTGGAACTCTTTTTGAAAACATTTGTTAAACTTTATAATATATCGACAGGAACACATGATTGAAACTGATATAAAAATTGCACGTGGAATTGAAAAGGCTGACTTTGTTCTCCGCAATGCTCAGGTGATCAATGTGTACAATTCTTCTATAATGAAGACTGATATTGTGATTCACAAAGATACTATTGTGGCATTGGGTAAAGGGTATAAAAGCAGAAAAGAGATCGACTTGAAGGGGCTCTATGTGGCACCTGGCTTTCTCGATGCTCACGTCCACATTGAGAGCTCTATGGTTGAGGTGCCGCAATTTGCCCGTGCGGTCGTCCCCCTGGGCACGACTTCTGTTATTACCGATCCTCATGAAATCGCCAATGTGCTGGGCTATGAAGGTATTCGTTATATGATGGAGTCGAGCAAGTATAATCCTTTGAATGTATTCTTTATGCTTTCCTCCTGTGTCCCTTCAAGCCCCCTGGAGACCGCTGGTTCAGAATTACGGGCATTTGATATTTTCCCCTTTCTGCGGGAACCTCATGTTTTGGGATTGGCAGAGGTGATGAATTATCCCGGTATTCTCGATATGAATCCCGATATGCTTGACAAAGTCAAGATCGTTCATGGCAAACGAATTGATGGTCATGCCCCCGGGCTTAACGGTAAAGATTTGAATGCATATATTTCAGCCGGAATTGAATCGGACCATGAATGCGTTACCGCAAAGGAAGCGAAGGAAAAACTGGAACGCGGTATGTATATCATGATTCGCGAAGGCTCGGCAACGCGGAATCTGCTTGATTTATTGCCACTGGTAACGACAGAGAATGAACGCCGCTGTATGTTTTGTACCGATGACCGTCATCCCAATGATATTTTGCACGAAGGACATATAAATTTTTTAATCAAAACAGCGATCCAAAATGATCTGGATCCGTTTATTGCCATTCGCCTGGCAACTCTCAACATTGCTGAATATTTTGGTTTGCGTAAGTTGGGTGCGATTGCACCCGGGAAAATGGCAGATCTGGTTGTATTTGATTCTTTCGAGTCTTTTACTATCAAGCGCGTCTACAAAAGCGGACGGCTGGTTGCTGTTGATGGCGTTCCCGTTTATGATGTCCCCCAAAAGACTCCAACACCTCTACGCAGTTCAGTGAATATCAAATGGCTGGAGGGGGATGAATTCAGGATCAAGGCACGCGGCAAGACCTGTCGCGTCATCAGTATTGTTCCGCAACAAATCACCACTGACTATCTTGAGTTGCCCTGCAAAATCGAAAATGGTTATGTCAGTGCTGACGTTCAAAATGATATTGCCAAGCTGTTTGTCGTGGAACGTCATCGCGCTACCGGTAATATCGGCAAAGGATTGGTTAAAGGGTTTGGTATAGAACGCGGGGCAATTGCCACCTCAATCGGTCATGACAGTCATAATATTATCGTGTTGGGTGTTGATGATCAGGATATTCAGCGAGCGGTTATTACGATCAACAAAATGGGGGGAGGCATTGTTGTTGTTGATCAGGATCGCATCCTGGATTCGCTTGCTCTGCCAATTGCCGGCCTGCTTTCGGATAAACCGCTTGAATTTGTCAGCACAAAAGTTAGTGAACTCGATCAAGCCGCCAGGCGTTTGGGCATCAAACTTGACGATGCGCTAATGACATTGTCTTTTATGGCGTTGCCCGTAATTCCAAAATTAAAGCTGACCGATAAAGGACTCGTAGATGTGGATAATTTTACCCATGTCGATTTATTTGTCAATTAGCATTTTATGATTTTTTTTCCGGCCTGCCGACCCACAACTCCTGATTTATGAGTTGTGTCTGGCGTTCGATTAATACTCACCCGGTATTCCAAATAGCTGTTTCACTATTATAAAGGGACCAACCTTGCGACAACGAAAAAGCATCATCTTGTTTTGCTTACTATTCTCAACGATTGCTTTTGCACAAAGAGATGGAGAGCAACTTATTTTTAGTGCCAACCTCGACCATTTGCTTGAATCTGAACTTTGCTCCATGATCAATAAAGGGGGAACGTTTATCAAGGGAGAGGGATGGCAAGCCACAAGCGTAGAAAGCCAGCTGTTTATAGAATTACAAAAGGCTTTACCTTATGAGGGAACTTTTATTGTTCGCGCCAAGAATTTTGATCCCGAAAGTCAAAATGAACGAGGCAAACAACAAATCATAAACCTGTACTCATGCAAATGCGGTGACAAGTCTATCTTTTATACGGATGGTTCCTGGTGCAATGTTAGAACGGGGAACAAATACCTGTGGCTAAAAAATGACAGTCTGGCTTATTTTAAATTTCTGGCAGCACCGCGTGGATTCGATACGCGTCTTGAGGTTCGCTGTTTCGATGCCGCTCACAAATGGGATCTCAATCATGAATATGAATTTAAAATTTCATGGAATCGTCAGAGAATTTTATGCTACATGGATGATGTAGAATATGCAAATTTGAAATTCGAAGGTCAAACAGTACCATTTAAATATATTTTCCTCGGAACCGACAACCTCATATGGGGATATGGCGCTCAACCAGGTCCTGTATATTCCGGCTTGGAAATCTATGGCCGCAAAATGACCAATCTTGATGATAAAGAAGCGCCTTATACCTCAAGGCTTATACCGGCCTATCCCAATCCGTTTAATGCCTCCACTATTATCGAGTATACACTGGCTGAAGAAACTCAATTCTCACTATGTATTTATAATCTTCGAGGCGAGATCGTCAAGACCCTTGAAAGCGGCCATAAACAGATGGGGCGATATCAGATTGTCTGGGATGGTAAAAGTGATCGAAACGACCCATTGCCCAGCGGCGTTTACTTTGTTCGACTGGACTCTCCGGCTTTTCAGGACATATTTAAAGCAACCCTGCTGCGTTAATTGCAATTTTCTTATGCATATCCGATCATTTGAGGGTATTGTTTATCAAAAGGTCAGTTTGCCCTGCCCGCAGTTTTAAGCATTCGAACCGGAAAGGGATATACGGGACCGGCTGAGGGGGCGACGCATTATAAATTTCTCGCCCATCCCCATGGCCGTTGGTCGAGAGAGGAAACTCGTATTAAAAAAATACAATATTGGAATAAAAACCACACCTGTCGGTTCAAAGTCGTTTGGACAAGGTCACGCATTCATCTTTATCTTGACAATGTTCTGCAGGCCAGTTTTCATTTTGAAGGTCAAATCGAACCTTTCCGCTATATATTCATCGAAAAAGGTGCCACCTATGGAGTTGATAACCAGGGAGTCACATCCAGCATAATCAATGCAGACGTTGACAATGATGGAAATCTGGATCTTTGCACTGCCCAATTCAGCGTTGACAATCTAAATTACAAAGCAAAGAATAGATTGTTTGTGAAACAGACATCAGGAGCTTACCGCATTGCGGCTGATTCTCTCGGTTTGGAAATGCATTCAACAAATACCCAAAGCGCTGTTGTCCTCGATATTGAAGGAGACGGTGATTTGGATCTTTATCAGACCAACTGGGGGGAGGCCAATGAAATGTATATTAATGACGGGTCTGGTTTTTTTCACCGGGGGATCAGAGGTTGTGAGGGCCCTGCTGAAAATTCGAATTTTTTCGGGCAGCTGGGAAGTACTGCAGCTGATGTCGACAATGATGATTGATATTTGGGGTCTAAAAGCGTGTTTTTACGACCAAATAAGAGAATATTGGCCGCTAAACCGGATCCTCAAACTCGAACTGGCAAACATCCAAAAAGTTCTGGGGCAGGCCGTCTCGATAGAGGGACCGGTTTTGGATTTAGGATGTGGGACCGGCACTTTAAGCCGGATATTGTCATCCCGATTGGATATCACCGGCATTGATAAATCCAGGCAGATGCTGAATCGTTGTCGCAAAAAATCCTACCATTATCTTGTCCAGGCAAATGCTCAATGTTTGCCTCTTCGTAAAAATTGTTATAATTTGGTCGTTGCCGTTGGGCTGCTGGAATATTTCCGCAATCCTGATTTTCTGCTGAGTGCAGTTCATGATGTCATTAGACCGGGGGGGTACTTTCTTTTCACCATATCTCCTTCGACCTGGTTCACCTGCTTGAGGAAAGCGGGAGGAATTCCGCTCTATTATCACTCAACCGACGCAATTATTGAGAAAGCGGAGATGGCTTGTATCGCATCGGAAAAATCCTCTAGCCAGATCGTCCTTTTGTTTCAGAAACGAAGATAGCTATGGATTTTTATTTATAAATTTAATTTTTTAGAGACATTAAGACGCTGCGGTTTTTGAGGAGAAAGAGGGGGTATGCCGGATTCGGTGTACCCTCTGGTGAACACTATATCTGGTTCTATTTGATCTTTACAACCACCATGGTGATATCATCGTGCTGTGCGGCCTTTCCTGTAAATTTTTCCACGTCTTTGATAATTTGTTCTGCAATAATTCTGGCAGAGTGTTCAGTTGTGTCGATTCTGTTTAACAACTGCAACAAATTCTTCTCACCATAAATTTTTTTGCTGCGATTTTGCGCCTCTAAAATACCGTCAGTCAGTAGAATCAAAACATCTCCGCTTTTCAAGGCGACCTTTTTCTCTTTATAAACAGTATCTTGGGCTACACCCAAAGGGTATCTCGGCCCTAGTGATTTCAAATAGTTGATAGAACCATTGGAGATCAACAACGGTTCCATTAAACCGGCGTTCGAAAAACAGAGCTCTTTTTTTGTGCTGTTTAACAAGGCCAGACACAGGGTAATGAAGACTTTTTTTTCGGTTTTATGATATACCGGAACATTTGTTTTTGTCATTATTTCTTGCATAGATCTGTTTTTGTATACCTTGGCGTTGACTATGCCACTGGCCATAACAGCGGTCATTGCTGCAGTCATGGCTTTACCCGAAACATCACCGATAGCAATAACCAGTTCAGTGTGCTTTTCATCCCGCCAAAGGTAATCAAAAAAGTCTCCTCCCACTTCGTTTGCCGGAAGGCAGGTGCTGGCAATGTCAAAGCCTTCAAGTTTTGGATCAGATTGCGGCATAATTGACATTTGGGCATCATGTGCGGCTTGCAATTCAATTTTCATTTTAATGTTATGCAATCTTCTTTTGTAGAGTAAAAGGATCATCATTGCAAGTGCACAAGCAATAATCAGTATAAACCACCACGTTTTCCAAAATGGAGGCGTAATGACGATATTTATGGAGGTTCCTTTTTCATTCCAGACGCCGTCATTATTCGACCCCTTCACCTTGAAGATATACTTTCCTGGTGCAAGCGTTGTATAGGTTGCAAATCTTTTCGAGGCATCGGTCTGAACCCAAACCTCATCCAGTCCTGCCATTTTATAGGCATATTTATTTTTCATTGGCGAAGTAAAATCAAGAGCGGCAAATTCGAATGAAAATATGTAATCTTTATAGGATAATGTAATTTCTTTCAAGTCGGTTAAAGGTTTAGACAATGGAAATTCCCGGTTAAATTTTAGCATCGAGGTAAGGACAATTGGTGGAACGTGGATGTTGTCTTTGATATTTTCCGGGAAGAAGGCATTAAATCCGTGAATACCGCCGAAGAACATCTCATTGTCGTCGCTTTTGTAAAAAGCACCGCCGTTAAATTCGTTGCTTTGCAAACCGTCTTGAATATTATAATTTTTAAAATGTTCTGTTCTTGGATTGAATTTTGAAAGACCATTATTCGTACTGATCCAGAGGTCGCCGTCTTCAGCTTGCAGGAATCCATATATTTCGTTTTGGGGCAAGCCGTCCCGCATCGTGTAGTTTTTAAAGGATTCCGTTTTACGGTCGAACTTGCATATTCCTCCTCCCCATGTGCCAATCCAAAACATTCCGCACGAATCGGCGTACATGGAGAGAACATAATTGTTACTCAGGCTATTGATATTGTCCGGATCATGTTGATAATGTAAAAATTTCCCGGTTGTTCTGTCAAATTTTTCAAGGCCTCCCCCCTGGGTGCCGATCCATAGAGTTTTACCCGCTTCTTCAGGCGCTTCATATACTACTCTTACATAATCATTGCTCAGGCTGTGGTTGTTGTTAGGGTCGTGGCGATAATGTTTAAAAAGAGTTAGGTTGTCCTGAGATATCATTTGGTTGAGACCGCCTCCATTGGTGCCGATCCAGAGCGTTCCGGATCGATCCTTATAAATGGAGCGCAGCTCATTATGGCTGATACTCGCAGGATCATTGGGATCGTGCAAAAAGCAGATAAATGTTTTTGTAGGGATATCAAATTTACAGAGACCGCCTCCGTGGGTTCCAATCCAGAGGCAATTCGGGTCAGAAGGATCTGGGTAAATAATTCTTACGATATTGTTGCTGAGGCTATTTGGGTCGTTGGGGTTATGTTGTAAATGTGTGTACTGATTATTTTTTCTGTCCAACCGGGTCAGGCCTCCACCGTGCGTCCCTATCCATAGAATACCGGAAGGGTCTTCATAGAAAGACCAGACAATTTCACTGGGTAAGCTATTGGGATTATTCGGGACAGCCCTGTAAATGCTGAATTGTTTTGTTCGTTTTTGTACTTTATTGCTTCCTCCGCCATAAGTGCCAAGCCAAATGATACCCGACCGGTCTTCGTAAATACAACGAACTTCATTTTTACTCAGGCTGGTGGCATCAAGAGGATCATTTTGATAATTTATAAAGTTGATTTTACGGCTGTGATTTTTTGGGGGATCAAAGATATTGATTCCACCGCCTTCGGTGCCGACCCAGATATAGCCTTTGGAATCCCGATAAATTGTATTGATCATGTTATGGCTGAGGCTGTGGGGGTCGGTCGATTGGTGATAATACGCTATGAATTCGTTTTTGTCGCGATTAAAGCGGTTCAAGCCGTTTTCTGTTCCAATCCAGTAAATACCGTTGTTGTCCTGACAGATGGATGTGATGACATTGTTGCTCAGACCGATATGGGAAAATGAATCGTGTTGGTAAATCGTAAACTGGTCATGGATTGCATTATATTGGTTTAACCCTTTGTCTGTCGCAACCCAGAGACTACCGTCCAGATCAATGAATAGATCGTTAACGGTATTGTGACTCAAACTATTGGGGTTTTCGGGATCATTTAGATAGACATAAAAATTATCTGTTTTTCTGTCATATCTGTTTAATCCAAAATCGGTGCCGAACCAGAGATTCCCCTCTTCGTCCTCAGTGATTGCTTCGACATTATTATGACTCAGACTAGACGGATTGTCTTCACTATGCAGATAATGTGTGAATTTTTTTTCTTTGGGATCATATTTATTCAGCCCGCCATAAAAGCAGCCGATCCAAAAATTACCGGAGGTGTCCTGATAGATAGAGCGAATCTCATTATAGCTAAGACTATTGTCATCACCCGGATCATAGCGGAATATGGTGAAATGATATCCATCATATTTATTGAGGCCATCTTCTGTTGCAAACCACAAGTATCCGACATTATCCTGAATAATGCAATTTACGATGCTCTGTGACAGGCCATCTTCTATGGAAATTTCCTCAAAGCTTAAATTGGTATATTGGGCCGGCATGACATGAAAGGGCAACAAAAGAAAAAAGGATATAGCCGGAAAAAGAAACCCTTTAAACAAGTCCATTTTGTAAATGTTCATCTGTCTCAAAAAAGTATAAATCACGCTTTTAATTCTCAGGTTTTCAATCTTTTTTGTACCCAGATATGTCGATGCCGGGACTGGTAAACAGGGGATGATGATTAAAGGTAAAATAGGTATACTGAAAAAGCAAGTCAAATATGGGGCATTGCACGGACATTGAGAAATTTGTCTTGTTCCGGTTCGATTTCGCAGATAAAGATAGTCAAATCCGGGAGTGTTCAAGGGAAAAAACGGTTCTTAATTATATCGGATGGAATCTTTTTTATTCATAGCGTAACGCTTCTACCGGATTGACCTGAGCCGCTTTTTTGGCCGGGAAAAATCCTGCCATCAAGCCGATAACACCCAATACCGAAACGGATAACAACATCACCTCGGATGACATGAGAGGTCGGCCAAGGAACTGCATGGCTCCATCTCCGGCAGGCACCATCCAGATGAGTTTAATGATCGAATATGATAACAGTATACCACCGGCACCGCC
This sequence comes from Candidatus Zhuqueibacterota bacterium, assembly GCA_014728085.1. Taxonomy (GTDB): domain Bacteria; phylum Zhuqueibacterota; class Zhuqueibacteria; order Residuimicrobiales; family Oceaniaggregativiventaceae; genus Oceaniaggregativivens_A. Next base: position 74,194 of record WJMF01000069.1, on the reverse strand, counting down.
GATTGCTGCAATCAAGAGGGATTCAAAAATGATTTGTAACATGATGTGCCGTTTTTTGGCTCCAATAGCGCGTTTGATGCCAAATTCCCGGGTACGCTCTTTCACCACCACATACATGATATTGGCGACTCCTACCCCGGCGACGATCAAGGTCATAGAACCCAATACGCCGAGAAATATTTTGATGCCCAGAAAAACGCGATCTTGGATTTTTATACCTTCTGCCATGTCCCAAACGGCAATGGCCCGTTCATCTTTTGGGTCAAAACGGTGTTTTTTACCGAGAACCTGATAGATTTGTTGTTTAACCTGGTCTGAATAGTTGTCCTTATATGGTTTTACAATAATCGAGTTGATATATCTCCAGCCGTACAAACTCATAAATGTAGACAGAGGTATAATGGCGCGTCTGTCATCCGGCCCATTATTCATCGATGTTTGCAGCTTGCCGGGTAAAATGCCGATAACTTTAAAAGGCACGCCGTCGATGTCCAGTCGTTTTCCGATCGGGCCTTCTGTTCCAAAGAGTTCTTCAGCGATGACCGATCCCAGAAAAACGACGCGGCGTTTTTGCGTCAGGTCTATGTCATTAATAAACCGTCCTCCCGGCTGCGGATACATGCGACGTAAAACTTTGAACTGTGGATAAACGCCTTCCATATGGGTGGTGGCGCTTTTTTGCTCGTTTCGCAGTTGAACGGACCGTCCTGCCTGAGCGCTGATCCAGCCTATTTCGGGAATGTTTTGTTTTAAAAGAGGAATATCGCGTTCAGCAAAGCGAATTCTGCGACCTACGGGTAGCCCCTGATATTCCATTCTGGTTTGAGATCCATAAACCGTGATGATGCGGTCACCGGCATTTAGCAGGCTTTCGCGCATGCGGAAATTGAGACCGGATCCAAAGGACATCAGCAAAATAACCGCCAACGTCCCCCAGGTGATGGCAAAGGTGGTCAGAAATGCCCTCATTTTTTGTTTTTTAATGTCCTGAAAAAATTCACTCAATAAAACAAATATATGCATAATGGTTTCCTGCTTAAAATCGGATGGAATCGATTACTGTCATGTTTGCCGCTTTTCTTGCCGGGAAAAATCCTGCGATAATGCCGATAAGACCAAGTACAGATATGGAGACAGCCACAACCGGCCAGGATATTGTCGGATTGCCGACATATTCATCAAAGGGTAACATACCGATCAACTTGACGAGCAAAAGAGATGCGGTAAATCCGATAAAGGCGCCAAAACCTATAATGATGATTGCCTCGGTCATAAATTGAAGCATAATATGCCTGCGTTTAGCTCCGATTGACCGGCGGATGCCGATTTCTCTTGTACGTTCCTGAACCACAACATACATTATATTGGCAAGTCCAATGCCACCTACTGTTAGAGTCATTATTCCAATAATTCCCATAAAGATATTGAATCCAAGAGAGAAATAATATATAAACTCATCTGACTCGGAAGTATCCCAGATCCACAAAGCTTCGCTGTCTTCAGGATCGAATTTGTGCTCTTTACCGAGGACCTGATAAACGCGTTTCCGGGTTTGTTCATTCAGAGTTGGATTGTGCATTTTATAGATAATATTGCTGAGATACCTGTGGCCAAAAAACGATCGAAAGGTGGTATAGGGAATAAACGCCCGATCTTTGTCACGTGAATTGTAGGAAGACGCCTGAGTTTTTTCTCTGAGCACACCGATGACCAGAAAAGGTGAATCACCAATATTAACATATCGACCCACTGCTTCTTCATCCCCGAACAAAAATTCTTTTAGATCATTACCCAGAAAAACAACTCTGCGTTTTTCTTCGATATCGAGTTTGTTTAACCAGCGCCCCTGACGCCGGGGCCTTTCGTGTCTCATAAGGCCATATTCTTCATTGGCACCGGTAATATTGGGGTTTATTGATTTGCTGCCTCGATGGATCGCTGCTCGCCATGTGCTGTATTCAGGACTTATCATATCTATGTTTTTTATTTCGGATTGCATTAAATCTACATCGGATTTTCGAAAGTGAATTTGTCTGCCGCGATTGAAACCCTGGAATGGTTTGCCGGTTTTGCCCGACCACAGGATAACAATTCCTTCCCCGATGCCGTGCATGTTTTTACTCATGGCATGCTTTACGCCCATTCCGAATGCCAGCAAAACGACTATGCTGATCGTACCCCAAATGATACCAAACATCGTCATAAAGGTACGCGCTTTATACTGTCTGAGATAGTGAAAGATTTCCCGTATTGTATCAAATAATTGAGCCATTATTCTATATCTAGATAATATCCCTTACTTTTTTTTCAAGGACCTTTTGTCCTTCTTGCAGACCGGATGTAACCTCAATTTTAATCGCATCGCTGAGGCCGGTTTCGATATATTTCTCGACCGAACTTCCGTCCTCGAATAGAATCCGTACAAAAGCCGAATCATTGCGAAAAGTGACCACTCTTTCCGGAATAGCCAGAATGCTGTCTTCTCTGGCGATAATGATATTGGCATTGGCGGAAAAACCTGCCCGCAACACAACATCGCCGATTTGCGAAAGTTCAATTTCAACCGGAAAAACGGTTGTGTTGTCTTCTTTTTTTGCTTTTAGCGAGATTAACGAAACCACGCCTTCGACAGTTTTGCCTGGCAAGGCTCCGATTTCCAATTTCGCCGGCATCCCTTCCCGTATCTTGCCGACATCAATCTCATCGATTGTACCGCGGAAAATCAGTTCTTCCATATCCGCCATTTTCATCAATTCGGTACCGGCCTGATAAGAGGTCAACGGAACAACCGGGTCTCCAACATTGACTGATTTTTCCAAAATATAGCCTGTAATCGGTGCTTTGATTACGGTTTCAATATTGGTATTGGCAATCCGCACTTTGCCTTTCTCAAGCAATTCCAGTTGCTCGATGGCAATTTGATGTTCCAATACAGCCTGGTCGTATTGCTGACGGATATCTTCGAAATCCTGATTCGATATCAATCCCCGTTCTTTTAGTTGATTTTGACGATCCAGTTCGTTCTTTAACTTTCTAGCGTCTATCTCTTTTCTTTCAACATTCCTTTTGCCTTCAGCCAATTCAAGGGGTGTGGGATCGGGCTTGACTTCCAGGAGAGGCTCTCCCTGTTCCACATAGTCCCCAACGTCGGCATAGAGTTTTCCAACCACTCCGGAAATTTTAGACTTGACAGCAATTTCTATTTTCGCTTCAATGGCACCCAATGCCATCGCTTTTTTAATGATATTGGTCTTTTCGACCCTGACGACGGATTGTTGAGTTTCAGATGAATTGTTGTTGGAATTTTTGATAACGACAAACAAAACCACACTTGTGATGATGACCAGGGCAATCGTTCCGATAATCCAACCTGGTTTTCGTTTCTTTATGGCCATGAACGAAGAGCCTCCCAAATATATCTGGTTTAACGTTTTCTCTCTATGATAAATACGTGAACAGAAAGCTATAAGTTACATGAAATTACTCTGCAAGAATAAAAACAGGTGGTGATCCCAATTTTTTCCATAAAAAAAGCCCAAAGCAAACGCTTTGGGCTTGAAAGAGCGGAACAGGGATGGATAAAACTCAGGCCAGAGTTTCCAGCATACTCAAGACATGCTTGTAAAAGGTTTCTACTGTACCGATATGAACTTTTTCCTCGGGGGAATGGGGATGTTTAATCGTCGGCCCCAGTGAAATCATATCCATTCCTTCATATTTATCCCCAATTAGTCCGCATTCGAGGCCGGCGTGAATGGCTTCGTATTTTGCCTCTTCTCCCGTGGTTTTTTTATATGTATCCAGTGCGACCTGGAGAATATCGGAATCGAGATTGGGCAACCATCCGGGATAACCTTCTGGTTTGTCAATGTCAGCGCCGGCAAGGGTACCGATTGCTGTCAGTTTATCCCGGGTAGCTTTCAGAGCGGCACCATTTGAACTCCGGCTACTGAGGTGCAACTTTGCTTCCTTTTCCGAGCATTTAACAGAAGCGACATTATTTGATGTCTCAACCAGTCCTTCGATGGCTCTGCTCATCGCCAGCGGACCGTGCGGCAAGGCAAAAATCAGGGCGAGAAGGGTGTTTTGTGAATTCTCATCCAGGACGTGCGGAAGGTCTTCTGTGAGCTTTTGTAGTTTTAAGGTAATGTCTTTTTCCACCGGCTGAAATTCAATTCTGATATCTTTCATAGCTTTATCGAACCAGCTTTTGATATCATCTGTTTTGGCATCATCACAGACGATTTGCGCAATCGCTTCACGGGGAATAGCATTGTGCTTGTCTCCGCCATCCATGCAGACAATTTCGACCGGGAGGTCTTTGTTGATTTGATATAAAAGCCGGGTCAAAATTTTTACCGCATTTCCCCGTCCCTCGTTGATGTCGAGTCCGGAGTGCCCGCCCCGCAGTCCTGCAAGGTGAATTTTGAGCAAAGCATCTCCTTTGGCTTGTTTACGATGTAATGGTAATGTTATCAATGTATCAGCGCCTCCGGCACATCCAATGGAAAATATACCGAGATCTTCGCTGTCCAGATTGATCATGGTTCTGCCTTCAAGCCAGTCGGATGACAAATTCATGGCACCATTGAGCCCGGTCTCTTCATCGACGGTGAAAAGCGCTTCGATGGGTCCATGCACCAGGTTATCATCTTCAAGGATTGCCAGAGCGGTGGCAATTCCAATGCCATTATCGGACCCCAATGTTGTTCCATTCGCCGTCAGCCACTCTTCTTCTTTTACCACTTCAATCTCATCTTTTTCAAAATCAAATTCTTTGTCAGAATTTTTTTCACAAACCATATCCAGGTGACTTTGGAGGACCACGGACTTTGCATTTTCGTGACCGGGTGTTGCCGGTTTTTTGATCAGAACATTGTGGACGTTGTCTTCTTCATATTCCAAATTAAGCTTTTTGGCCACAGAAATCACATAATCTGCCAGTTGTTTTTCATTTCGGGAAGGATGAGGGATTTTGCGTATTTCATCAAAATGTTTCCAGAGACGCTTTGGCTCTAAATCGCTGAGTATCGACATATTTTCCTCCAGAGTTATAGCTATATTGTTTTCTAATAGTAAAAAAAAAAAGAGATAAAATCAAACGAAATGTCTTGATAAAAACAGGCAAGAGCAAATATACATCACCGGTTAATCCTGCAACGGATCATCACTCTTTTCAAAGGTACGATGCTGACGGTTTTTGCGAACACCCGGCATCACATGAATTTTACCGTGCATGGTAATGTAGACACCGGGCTTGACGAGTTCTGATGCAATCAGGGCTTCGGTGAAATTCTGAAGCGCATCCGAATCCTCGAATCCGAACGGTTTCATTGCACCGGTGAGAATGATCGGAGCGGATAAATCAGCGAATGTTTCATATAATCTTTCTGCCGTGACCTGCATGGTATCTGTTCCGTGCAGGATGATGATGGGAACGGTGTTCAGAAGCTTTTCGACCGTTGCGACAAGTTTCTTCCTGTCTTCTTCTGTCATGTCCAGGGAGTCTTTGCTCATTAGATCGTGATGTTCCACATGCGTATAGGGCAGACGCAATCTTTTTAACATTTGTCGCAGGTGCGAACCGCGATTGCTCAGCGTTCCGCTATCCTCATCATAAATTTTTTCAATTGTTCCCCCTGTTGTGATGACCACTACTTTTCGTTTCATACTTGCCTGTGTTTTTTGTTTGTATTGGCCCGAAAATTTTTCCGGATGACGGTAAAATTTTTTCCCGGCTTTTATCAAAGAGTTCAATATACAATCTTCTGACAAAAAATTCTAATAAAAAAAGATGAAAATTTTCATTGACACATAAGGGTTTTTTTAGTAGCTTTTAGAAGCGACATAAAGAATATGTTCTCTTTTTTGCTAACCGCAAAAGGCCCTCTGAAAAGGCCTTTTTTTTATTGGCTCAAATTGATCTTGGAATAATAAGGAGTTTATATGAAGGCTGTTTATCTTTCAAAGGATCAGCACCAAAAATTATCGAAAGAGTTGCATACCTTAAAATACAGGGAGCGTCCTAAAATCATTCAAGATATTACTGATGCGCGTGAGCACGGCGATCTGCGAGAAAACGCCGAATATGCTGCGGCAAAAGAAAAACAGGAGATTGTGGAACGAAAAATTTCCCGGCTTGAGGAGATGTTATCCCGGGCCCGTATACTGGACGAGTCCGCATCGGACGGCAAGCGCGTCGTGGTGGGCAAAAAAGTAAAATTGGTGGATACAGGCACAGAAGAGATTATTGAATACGAACTCGTTCCAACCACTGAATTCAGCACCTTTGATCTTGAAGCTGTTTCCGTCGACTCTCCGGTGGGCAAAGCTTTATTGGGGAAAACCATCGGAGAAATCGTAGAAATCAAAGTTCCCGCCGGCACGATAACTTATCGAGTTGAAAAAATTTTTTAAACAAAACATTTTTTTACCCATACGAGCCGCAAAATCGATTTTAATTTTTTGATTTTGCGGCTTTTTACTCGCTCTTTATTCTTTGGCCTGTTATTTGCTCTATTATATCGACTTATATGGCTGTTCTGTTTAAGTTGATGATTTTAATAGAACTATATAACGGCATATTGTTTTGATCGTATAAAAATGAGCGAGGAGAGCGTCGCAATATGAAACATTGGCAATGCTTTGAAACAATCACATTTTGTTTGTTACTATGTTTACCCTTTTACCTGTTCGCTGCACCGCTGATGGAAATGACATCTGCCACGTTGGAACTCGATACGACAGTCCCCGTTATCGCTCATGAGGTTATCAATGTTGGAAGAAGAGGTGAATCCTTTAATATTATTGCTTATATCGGTGACAACAACAGGATTCGACGTTCGACAATCAAAATAAAGTATGGTGGCAAGGCAGTGGAAGGGGATTTTCCCGGCATGGAAAAAGAAAAAACAGTTCCGGTTGTAGTCACAGTGAATTCTGATTCAGCCCGTGTTTATTCAGAAGCGAATACGCAGTCACCGATTTTATCAAGCGTTGCCGCGGGAACCCGGCTTTTTGTGTCCCGAACCGGAGACCGTTTCTACCGTGTTCTGAACAAAGAAGGCTTGAGAGGATATATTTCAACCTCAAACGTAACCGTTTCCCTGTCAGGGTATCAATATGGTGCAACCTTACCTGAAAAAATCACAGAATATCCCTATATATTTTATCAAATCCGGGCTCTTGACGAATTTGGAAATCTTGCCGAAACCAAATTTGTTGAAGTGCGATTTTTGACAGATGATGAAATTGCCGAGTTGCGCGGGGAAAAAGTTCGCTTGAAAACATTCAGCCGGCAAGGCGGGACCCCGTTTTATAAAAAACTCTGGTTTTGGTTAACCATGGCAACGACTGCAGGTGGAGCATATTATTACATAACGAAAGAACAACAAGAAAAAGAAGCCAATGTGACCATATCGGTTCAATGGTATTAATTACAAGAGTTTTATGATGATCAGCGCGATGAAACCCAGGTTATTCATTACTTTTTGGGTCTTTGTTTTTTCAATATCATGTCAGACCTACAACCCCTTTGGGCCTGATAAAAATGATTCGATGACGATCCACACCACCCTGGCCGGATTAAATCGGTCAGCTGTTTGCCATGTTCTTACCAGGATGGAGTTAATGGTTTCTGCTGCAAATATGGATACTCTCTCGAAAGAGATGAATATGGATCAGGCCGGTGCTTCGGTTTCTATTCAGGTGCCCGCAGGTAAGAACCGCACCTTTACGGTCAATGGCTGGGTGAATTCGGTAAAATTGTTGAGCGGTTCAAACACCGTGGATTTAAACCCGGGAGAAGATCAACAAGTCAATATTGTACTTCGTTTTATTTCTCCTGCTTTGATCATAACACCTTCGGATACGAGCGTGCATTCATCCGCTGACCTGCATTTACGTATCAGTACGCGGCATATTGAACGGCTTGCAACTGCGGGTATACGACTCGAATATGATTCCGAGATCCTGCAGCTCAATTCCATGGCGCCGTGTATGGATTTTTTATCTCATAATGGCGGGCAAGTGGCGATTTTGCATCAAAAGCTGGATAATGAAAAGGGAATTGCGGAATGTTTTTTCAGTATCTTGCCGGCATCCAAAGCGGTAGAGGGTAATGGCGACCTGATTGAATTGGAATTTCGAACGCTGAAAAATGATTCAACAGCTGTCACGATCATCGCCGATCCCAGTGTCGATACGAACCTCGGAATATTCGACCAGGAAGCAAAGCCGATTACGGTTGTATCTCTCAATGGTACAGTGCGGGTTCGATAGATATAGACGATGAGATATCGCCCGGGAGCAATTTTATGAAAAAGATTTTTTTCTATATATCAATATTATATTCCGTTGCATTTCCTCAAATTGTTGAGAGAAATATATCATCAATAACCGACCAAAATCAATGGACAAAAGTATCCATCCCGATAATCCCCGATGCATTCAATCCGCAGGATAGCAGCAAGTTTTTTGAGATTTTTAGTGATGTAAAGAGCGTGTGGTTTGAAATCAATTATTCCGCCTCGGCCATCCGTTTTGATGTGGATGATTTCAAGCTGGTGGGTAAAACCGACTCGATCTCTTTACATACTTTTAACAATGGCTATGAACGCTGGAATACGCAAGAAAGTGTTATGCAATGGTTCCCGGTTGGGGGTAGAGACGGAGGACCATTTTTGCGCGCTTTCTGCTCAGGGGAGCCCAGAACAGAATTTTCACTGCTTCCTTCCAGGGAATACTGGTACGGAGATCTGCGTCAGTGGATCGGCTCACGGCTGGAATTTTATGCCAGAACCGATCTGGATATCGAGCGTTTTGCATTGAGATTTTCGGCAGAAAAGCGACCTGAGCTACGCCTGATTCCGGACTCGACTATGGCATCGTTCTATACCGGTATAGGGTTTGAATGCGTCCCTGGAGATACGGCAGTGAACGACACCATTTTTCTTACCTCTTCGGCGCCGTCCTGTTTGAACGTGCCGGATAGAATCATTTTGACTCGTGGGGAATGGAGGCAAAAGTTTAATGCAACGTCCGGATATTCGCCCACTGTCGGTTGTAAACCGGTTATACGGGCGGAAGCGAAATCTTCACCCGGTCGCTATACAGCTGTTACCGTAACACTGGGGGAGGGCAAGAATGATTTTCCCCTGATCATGGGACGTGTAATGGACGCCGAATCGGGAAATGTGATTGATAACGCCAGGGTATCTATTGGCGATTTAACCACAACCACAGATGACACCGGAGGGTACAGGATCAGGAATATCGATTTGCTTGAGGTGGTTCCGGATTTTTATGCTGTTCCCAGAAAGGGTCATGCGCCTTTACAGGTTCAATTATATGACAACAGCTTGCAGAGTTCGCAGCTTATTTCGATTATAGCACCGGGTTACGCGTCTATACAAACCAAAGTCCGGCTGGAGCGAAATAAACCGAATATATTTAATATATTACTATCTCCTCTATTAAAAGAGAACCAGTATCGTTTCGAACTGCATTGGGGGCAGAGCCCGGGTGATCTCGATTTGCATTTGTTGACGCCTGAATTGTCCGGCAGAATATATGATATTTCTTCACAACAACAAGGCCAAAATACAGGGCCGCCCTGGGCGATATGTAATCAGGATTTTAACCGGGGCTTTGGTCCGGAAATTATTACGCTTTATCAACCTCAACTGAATCGTTATCGATTATATGTTGAAAACTATTCCAAATATCCGGCACTAAGCGAGTCAGGTGCCTATTTGGATATTTATGATCGAAACGGCTTGATGAACACGATCAACGTACCGGTCAACGGGGACGGAGATTATTGGTATATAGGGGATGTAGTGTTTTCTCTTGATAGCGTGAAAATCGAATCTGTTAATGTCATTCAAGTCGATCGTCCCGATGCAGAGGTCAGATCGCTTAGAAAGCCAAAGATTGTTGCTCTATCTTCCAACAATTCGCTCTCTGCTATTGCAGAGTGGGCCTGGGATTTTGATGGAGACGGGAAAATTGATTCTTATGACCGCTTTCCGGCTTTTGAATATACAACTGCCGGTAGTTATAGCGTTCAACTGCGGATAAAAAGCAAAGACAACTATTTTTACAAAACGAGATCTGATTATATTGTCGTTCAACCGGAAGTACAATATCCCACCATTTGGCGTCAGCAAAAATCCGGTTTTCTCACAGACCTGACTGCGATTAGCGCTGTCGACAGTCTGACTGCCTGGGCGGTTAGTGAAAACGGTAAAATATTGGCCACAACCAATGGTGGAGCCGGCTGGGATGTTATTCCGGAAAATGAGACGTTCCATTTTCATGATATACTCTTTCGCGATCATTCGCTGGGGTGGATTGGTGGCTATGACGACAAGGGGAATGCTTTACTGTTGAGTACGAAAAATGGCGGCTATAACTGGATGCGTTTTCCCAGCCCATCGCCGGGAGCTATTCGGGAATGTTTCATGCTGGATTCAAAAGTCGGTTATCTGGTCGGAGCATCCGGCAAAATCGAAAAGACGGTAAACGGCGGAATAGAGTGGCAGAGTCTGAATAGTGGCACGAGCGAGGATTTGTTCAATTTATTTTTTCTCAATGCCGATACCGGATGGGTCGTTGGAGAACATAATACGGTCTTGTTTACAAACAATGGCGGAGAAGACTGGATTTCAAAAAACATTGGTGGCGAGCGTCCGGATTTGCTGGATGTTTATTTTGTTAATTCCAATACCGGCTTTATCGTAACCAGTCGCGGGGTGATTTTGCATTCGAAAAACGGGGGTGAAAAATGGGAAGAATTAACCAGATATGGGGATGATCCCTTAAACTCGATTGATTTCATCAATCCCAATCTGGGATTTATTGCCGGATCAAATGGTGTTATTCTGCGCACGAGCAATGGCGGTCAATCCTGGGGGATAGACAACAGCGGAACCACGGAAGACCTAAACGATATTGTGATTATCAATCAGGTCTGCGGCTGGGCGGTAGGTGATCGGGGCACGATTATCAAACTGGATTTATCTGAGGAGCAACCGAATAGCATTCAAAACTTGGTTTGTGAAACCAGAGGCTCAGATGCTATTGAGCTGACATGGGATAATCCTGCACAGCCAGAATTTTCAGGTTGTAAAATCCTTCGAAGAAAGGATATATTCCCTTCTCATCCTTATGATGGCGCAGAGGTTTACCGGGGTACCGGTGAAAATTTTATCGATTATGATGTCGATCCGGCAACTACTTATTACTATTCAGCTTTTGCTTTCGATCACTATAACCGCTTTTCCGAATTGCAAAACGGGGCCTTTTGTTACGCGACAACACTGGATGATGTGGATGTAGAGGGTTACAAGGTTACCATAAACAGCATCGATATCAGCCGCTTTCCCACGATTGTTAACTTTATTACGATTGTGGATGATAAAACACTTCAGCCGGTTTCAGATATCGAAATGGGCGATATTCTGGTCAAGGAAGATGGCGTCGAAGAAGCTCCTGAAGCTTTTGAGCAGATCAATACCAGTTCCGGCGGAAAGGCTGATATCGTATTCGTCTTTGATGTGACAGCAAGCATGACGCAAGAAATTGAGGATTTGAAAAACAGAGCTTCCAGTTTTGCAGATTCCCTGGCTGCCAAAGGAATTGATTACCGTCTGGCTTTGATTTCTTTTAGCGATAAAGTTGAACGCACTTTTGATTTTACCGATGATATTGTCCAGTTTAAGCAGTGGATTGAAACCCTGTCTCCGGTCGGTGGTGGAGATTATAAAGAAAATGCACTCGAAGGTATGGCAAAAGCCGGCGAATTGAGTTTCAGGGGAATCAGCCAGCGATTGATGATTCTTATTACTGATGCCGAATATCATCAGGCCGGAGATCCGGGAGATGGTACGACTCTGCATACCACTGAATCCATCACTGATCTGCTGCAGGAAAAGAGAATTGTTGCGGATATTGCTGGTCCCAATTTTGAACAGTTTCATCAACTGGCCGTTCAAACAGGCGGATTTTATTTCGATATAAACAGCGATTTTGCTCGGATTGTGGATCATATCGGGTTGATCATATCATCACAATACGTATGTACCTATAACACGCACAATATCGATGAAGATGATAAAGGCCGGAATGTAGAGGTTCTCGTACAAAAAGCGGATAAAGGCGGCTATGATTTTGATCGTTACCGGTACGGCAGAGTTATCGAAAATGTCAAAGGATTTATCGCCTCTGCGGCGGCACCCGATAAGATTTACTGTCGCTGGCAGAATCCATCCTCGCCGAACTTTGATGGTGTTATGGTGCTGCGCAATTCGAGATCTTTTCCCAAAAACACCTCAGATGGTATTGTGGTCTATACTGGCAAGCTGTCCGGATTTATAGATGCCGGTCTTTCTCCGGAAATGAAATATTATTATGCTGCATTTGCCTATAGTACGGATGGGAGCTACGCAAGGGCGACAACCGCTTCACAGGCTTCTGCTGCAACCCTGCCGGTATGGAGCTATAATTTTCAGTTAAACCAAAAAACGACGTCGATTCGCGACAATTTACATAAAATTTTCTTTAAAGACTCACTCGAAGCCGTTGTGATAGGCTCCAAAGGTTTATTCGCCACCACCGAAGATGGTGGTTCACTGTGGAATCAGAATCCGTTACCCGGCAATCATCAACTCTATGATGTCTATTTTACAAGTCATTCAGATGCCTGGATTGTTGGTAAAAACAGTCAAAACTCGGGAATGATTTTACAAAGTAAAGATGGCGGCAAGACCTGGCAACAAAAATTCAGTTCATCTGAATATGCTTTTTACGCACTCGAGTTTGTTTCTGATTCCATCGGTTGGGCTATAGGTGACAAGGGCATTGTTAAACAGACCACCGATGCCGGAAACAACTGGTTGCATCGCTACCGCAACGATCCGTTGGCTTTTTATGCAATGGATTTTATCAACAATACGACAGGTTGGGTCGCAGGCCCGTTGGGCCGAATTATGAAAACGGTTGATGCCGGTAGGTCCTGGCAAGATCAAATCAGCGGAGTGACGTCAACGATTCGTGATTTGTGTTTTTTAGATAGCAAAAGAGGCTGGGCGGTCACTTCGGAGGGAGAAATATGTCAAACCTCGAACGGTGGAGAAACCTGGATTTCAAAAAAAGTATCGGATCTTCCTCTCAATGCCGTTGTATTCAGTGATCTTGTGAACGGCTATGCAATCGGTGATCAGGGTACTCTTTTTAAGACCCGTACAGGGGGAAAGACCTGGGAAAAGGTGGATACCCGGGTCGAATCCGACCTTAATGACATTGCCCTTGTTTCGCCTCTGAAGGGTATGATCGTGGGTGATGGAGGCCTTATTCTGCAAATCATTCCGGCAAGCAGCGAAACCAATCTGAGCGGATATTATGTGAATATCCATCAAATTGAATCGTGGAATTTTCCGGATGTTTCCTGCTATCTTAGTGTTTTTGATCAGACGTCCAACAGAACTGTCGACAATATAAGTGCTGATCAGGTTTCGCTTTTAGAAAATGGCCTCAGCCGACCGATAGAGAGTATCGAAAATATTACGGCGGGCGATAATATATTTATGGATATTGTATTCATTCTCAATACCGTTTCGAGCATGCAAGCTGAAATAGAAGCATTGCAAACAAGTATATCCACACTTGATAATATTCTGAAAGCAAAAGGATTCATCCCCCGTTATGCTCTGATTACCTATCACGAGGAGGTTGAGTTTGCGTATTCCTTTACATCGGATTTAAACGAACTGATGGGTTGGTTTGATGTGATATCCTATAAGAATAATGCAGCGTCTCAATCGCTACCGAAGGCACTGAGCACAATCGAGGCGTTCGATTTTCGAACATATGGACAAAGATTTGCTCTTTTATGTACGGATTCTCCCCTGAACGGTTCTGTTGCCTCCAGCGCCGTTCTTGATTCGGTTACAAATTCCATTTTGGATAACCGATTGCATTTGTTCAGTATTGCTATGGATACAGAGTCTTATCGCACTCTATCAGAAAAATCCGGTGGCTTGGTTTTTGATATTGAAAGCGGTTTCAAGTCGGCTTTTGATTTGATTCAGAGTATTATTTCGTCGCAGCATCGAATTATATTTCAAGCACAACAATCCGAAGTCAAGGTGCGCAATATTTCGGTTGTGATAGAGCGGGGAGAAAAAGGCGGTTCGACCAACACGCGATTCAGCTTGTTATCCCCTTCCGTTTCTATATCGCCCGCGGAGGTTGTCGGGGTAAAAAATGAATCTTTTTTTGTCAATCTCTTTGTAGATCAGGTAAACGCTTTCAAGTCCGGTCGCTTTAAAGTTACCTATGATCCAACCCGGCTAAGCGCTGTTCAAGTTACGGAAGGTGATTTTTTTGAGTCCAATACCGTCTCCGCTGACCTGGATTTTGATATAAGTGAAGGCGAGTTGGTTATCGATCTAAGGATTGTTTATGAGGATACAACCAGGGGTATGTTCGGTTTTGGAAATCTTTGTTCTATAGAGTTTAAGGTCCTAAATGAAAATACGTGCAATCTTGATATCCAATCAGCAGAATTGTGGCGGACGGATCTTTCTACAATTGTTGCTCTCACCGCCGGAGCGAAAGTTTATCCTCTGGAAAATCTGACAGGTGATTTTGATGCAGATGGCGATATAGACATGCAGGATTTCGCTCTCTTTTCGACCTATTGGAAACCCGCTAATGACAGAAAAGGTGATATTGGGCCGGCGAATGGTAAAATTCCTCTGATTGCTACTGTTGCCGATAAACTTGTCAATTATGAAGATTTGTTCGTGTTTGCCCAAATGTGGAACTGGTTCAATCACAATAAACAACAAGACAATACCATTCAGAAATCAACCCTTAAGCGATGTTTCTGGGATATACAAAAAGGTTCAGATCATTACACAGCAATTCTTTATGTTGATGGGGTAAATGATGTTTCCATGGGACATATTGTTTTGCAATACATTCCCTCCAGTCTGTCGATAAAAAGAGTATATGCCGGCAGAGGAAACAATTCCAGCGATCAATACGCATTTTTTAGTGATTTTTCAACCTCCGGCTTTTTGGATATTTCTTTTGCAAATTTATCGGTAAACCGTTCTCCTGTGCAAAAGGGAACCCACCAATTATTAAGTGTTGATTTTAAACTCCAACAATGGGAAAGCTCTCCCATAAAGATCAATCAAATTGATTTGCGTGACAACGAGGGTAAACATTTAGCTGTTGCCGGAATAGAAGAAATCGGTACCATTCAGCCTTTGAATTATTATCTCGAACAAAATTATCCCAATCCATTTAACAGTCAAACATCGATTCATTTTCAGTTGCCTGAAAAAAGCAGCGTTGTGCTAAAGATTATCAATATTATGGGTCAGACGGTGGATATACTTATCCAGGACACCCTGCCGGCAGGTCGACATTGTATTAACTGGTTGGGAGAAGACCTGGAAGGCAATGCTGTTTCAAGTGGTATATACTTTATCGTTTTTAAGGCAAATCAATACTCCAAACTCCGCCGACTACTTTTAGTAAAATAAAGGGTCCTATATTCCCTCGCGGCAATAGCAGCGGAATAGTTCTTGCATTTTGCTCACATCCATATTATATTGAAAATTGAATAAAAAAATTTTTTCTATTCGAGAAAGAGAATCATTGAGAACGGTGAAGGGATTATACCGGGCCAGTCGACCGGTAAATGTGTTGATTGCGGTTTTTTCCGTACTGGTTGCAGCGATGATGACGGGCTCGATACGATCCTATAATCCTGTTTTTTATGCCTGTCTTTCCGCTGCATTTTTAACTGCAGCGGCAAACGCCATCAATGATTATTACGATTTTGAGATTGATAAAATAAATAAACCCGAAAGACCAATTCCGAGCGGACTTTTAGCGCGTCAACAGATTTGGTGGTTTGCTATTATTTGCTTTATGTTGGGTTTTTTAGCCAGTTGTCTGATCAATGCGACAACCATAACGCTGGCTTTAATATCCGTATTTTTATTGTATGCCTATAGCGCTTTTTTCAAAAGAACGGTTTTGTGGGGGAATATGCTGGTCAGCGTTATGACCGGTTTGGCATTTGTTTATGGTAGCGCTGCTGTCGGCAAAGCGATTTATGGGATTATCCCGGCATGTTTTGCTTTTTTAATGCATTTCGGCAGAGAAATCATCAAAGATATGGAAGACGCAAAGGGTGATCGAGCCTTTCATGCGTGTACCCTTCCCGTTAGATACGGTTTTCGGATTTCCAGAATTTTGGCGATATCGATTTTTCTTGTACTACTGATAGCCACTTTAGTACCCTATATTCTCGATATCTACGGTCAGTGGTATCTGATCCTGGTTATCTTTTTAGTGCATACGGTGATTATTTATACTATAATAGTCCTGTGGAAAAAGCCGAATACGCAAGAACTGGGCAGATTATCCGTGCTTTTAAAGGCGGATATGCTGGCAGGCTTGTTGGCGATTTGGATGGGTTGATTTTTCAGAGTTTATTATGAGAGGATTATTACAGCGAGTTTCATCTGCTTCCGTGGTTATTGAGGGAAAAGAATACGCCGCTATTGAACAGGGACTGGTGATTTTACTCGGCATCAAAGAGGGTGATGACAAAAAAGCTGCTGATTATTTAGCTGATAAAATAGTCAATTTGCGTATATTTGAAGATAACAACGGAAAGGTCAATTTGTCTGCGATGGATGTCGGGGCGGATCTTTTGGTGATTTCTCAATTTACTTTATATGCAGATTGCCGGAAAGGCAGGCGGCCGAGCTTTATTAAAGCTGCAAAGCCCGGGATATCTGAACCGTTGTATAATTATGTTGTGGAAAAACTCAAAGAAAGCGGCTTGCGACTGACGACCGGTAAGTTTGGAGCCGATATGTTGGTAAAGATTTCCAACAATGGACCGGTTACGATTATGCTGGACAGTGAGGAAAAGCGTTAAATTTATGAGCTTGTTCGACCGAATACATCCTGATACTTTTGTTTTGGCATCTGCTTCGCCCCGCCGGGCGCAACTTTTGTCTTTGATCGGTCTCCCTTTTTCCATAAAACCCAGCCGTGTTGACGAGGATCAATTTTTAGAATCAGATCCACAAAAGCATGTCCTCTTGTTATCGCTACATAAAGCCAGGGATGTTGCTGCCGGCGCAGAAAACAGCATTGTTATTGGCGCGGATACCATTGTTGTTCTCGACAGCAAGATTTTGGGAAAGCCCCAAAATAGCCACGAGGCCTACTCGATGTTGAAAGCATTAAGTGGAAAAGTTCACCGTGTGTATACCGGGTTTTCGTTGATCGATACATCGAGCGGGAATGCAATTAGTGACTATGAAATGACCAAAGTCTATTTCAGGACACTGGAAGATTTTGAGATTAAACGATACATTGAAACAAAGAGTCCAATGGATAAGGCCGGTGCTTATGGTATTCAGGATCTGAGTGCTGTATTTGTGAGAAGAATAGAAGGCTGTTTTTATAATGTAGTAGGATTTCCATTGGCAAAATTTTATAAAACATTAAGAGAATTCACATCCTCTCACCTTTCGAACGATTTAAAGCATCATCATGAACAATAACAAGAGAGAAGAGATACATCAAAAAATCGGCAGCGAGTTGTCGGAGGCACGTAAGTCCAGGGCCATTCGGGTTGAAGAAATTTCCCGGCGGACGAAAATTTCCAAGGCGTTTTTGAAAAAACTGGAATCCGGTGAACTGGACTTTTTGCCCTCTTTGTATGTAAAGGCATTTTTGAGAGCGTTTGCAGAAGCTTTGGAACTGGATGGTGAAAAGCTGGTTCAGGAATATGAACAAGCCCAGATATTAGCTGCACCGGAGAGTGAAGAAGGGGCCGCCGGTTCCCAGTCTAACCACAAGCAGGAGGACGTCTCTTTTACGGATGTTTTTGGTAAGCTCAAAACCGTTTTGGATCGAAGCGTTTTTTGGCTGCTGACGGTAGCAGCAGCAGTGGTTATTTTACTTTTTCTCCTCTGGCCTCAGAGCGAGGATTCCAAAACAAAACAGGTGCATGAAATCGAAATACCGCGTTTAAGCGATGCAGTTGCAGATTCGGTGGCTCAGCAATCACCTGAAATAGATCCAGCAAAAATGTTAAACCTGAATGTCGTTGCAAAAGAATCCACATGGATGAAAATTATTCATGGCGATACGATATCAGAGGAAGTTATGTTTTTACCCGGTGACAGCAGAGAGTGGACAAGTCAGAGATACTATTTGAAAATCGGAAACGTCCCCGGTTTGGATTTGAAAGTCGATGGGAGGAAGCTCGTCATTGAGGACAGTTTAAGGCGGGTCGAGAATATCCGGATAGATGAGAATGGTGTTGAATCGATTTCAGATTCGCAATTTCCGCGGTAGAGAGAAAGAACAACGTGATTAAAACAAACAAACAACCCAAACGTATATATTTTATGGCGATTTGCGGAACCGCCATGGCTTCGCTGGCAGCAATGTTAAAAGAGAGTGGATACAAAGTCTATGGCTCCGATTCCGATGTTTATCCGCCGATGAGTACGTTTTTGTCAGAACATAATATTGATGTTTTTGAGGGATTTTCGCAAAAGAATCTGCAGCCGGCTCCGGATCTGGTTGTGGTCGGCAATGTGATATCGCGGGGAAATGAAGAAATTGAATATGTCCTGGATCATCATATCCCCTATATCTCGTTGTCGGATGCATTACGGGAATATTTTATTCGCGGTCGACGCTCTTTGGTGGTAACCGGGACTCATGGTAAGACGACGACGAGTTCGCTGCTGGCCTGGATTTTTCAGAGGGCCGGCAGAAATCCCGGGTTTTTAATTGGTGGTATTCCAAAAAACTTTGACCGTGGCTATCAGGTAGGAGGTGATGAGTATTTTATTGTAGAGGGAGACGAATATGATTCTGCCTATTTTGATAAAGTGGCGAAATTTCTGCGTTATATACCTGATATAGGTATTATCAATCATTTAGAGTTCGACCATGCCGACATTTACAATTCGTTGGATGAAATTAAATTGGCATTCAAGCGATTTGTCAATTTGATACCGCGTAATGGACTTTTAGCTATATGTTCTGATTTTCAGAATGTTGTGGAGATAAGTCAAAAGGCTTTTTGCCCTGTACTCACATTTGCAATAAAAGATCAACATGCTGTCTGGAAGGCAGAAGATATTACCATAGGCGTTAAAGGTATGCGTTTTGATGTACTGTACAAGGGAGATTTTTGGGGACGTGTGAAAACGACTTTAAGCGGGGAGCACAATGTCCGCAATATTTTGGCAGCCATTGCCGTTTCGCATCATGAGGGTATAAAACGTAATGAGATATTGAGAGCGCTTTCTTGTTTTGCCGGAATTAAAAGACGATTGGAATTTAAAGGGTTGGTTAAAAGTGCAGAGCTATATGATGATTTTGGTCATCATCCGACTGCCATTCGGGAAACCCTTTCGGGATTTCGAAAAAAGTATTCTTCTCGTCGTATCTGGGCACTCTTTGAACCCCGGTCTGCTACAATGCGAAGGAATATTTTTCAAAGAGAGCTCGCAGAGGCACTGCAGGTTGCTGATGTGATTTTACTGGCGCCGATTCATCGACCGGACAAAGCGCCGGCAGGTCAAATACTTTCAATAGAAAAACTTGTGCAGGACCTGAACAGCGAGCACAGAACGGTGCAGAATTTTCAAAGTATTGATGAAATCGTTCAATATGTAAAAAGGCATATCGAAGAAAACGACGTGCTCATTACGTTTAGCAATGGCGGTTTTGGGGGGATTCATGAAAAATTAATCGATCTGGATAAACAATAGACAGATTACAAGTTGAAATAACTGGAAAGGAAAAAATAGAAGTGGAAAGAAATAGAAAATCAGATCATAGAAGATTTAATGATCGACAGGACGATATAAAGATAAAAAATTTAATTGAAAAGATAAAAAAGGAATTGGATGGTTCAATCGTTCCGATTACGCTTTCCGAGTTAAATGCGTTTGAACGTAAACTGGTTCACAGGCATTTTGATCATGATCCTGATATTGTCACAAAAACCTATCGTCGTGGAGACGTTCACGAATTAAAAATATATCCTGTCGGAAATCTGCGAAAGTATGCCGAAGAAAAGGCCCAGCTTGCCATTGATAATGGCGAGACAGTGGTTTTACCTCATATGAGCAGTTATGAACGGTTTATTATTCATGATTTTTTAAAAGGAAACGATCTGATCACCTCTGCAAGCGAGGGTGAAGGATATGAACGGCATGTCGAGATAAAGCCCAATGTCTTTGGTCGAGGATTGAAACGGATATTTAAAAAAATAAAATTGATCTAGTCCTGGCCGAGATAGATTGGATTGCTGAGTAATTGGCGGTTAAGGGTCGTGAGAACCTCGAGCCGAATATAGCCATTTCCCGGCAGGGTGTCGATCTCCTCAAGATGCTCGAGTTCATAGGTGTCTGCCGGATAATAATAACATTTTTCTTTTTTTTCATCACAATCGCCGACAAAAAGGGCAACGGATTTGATCATTCCGAAAGCCGGAGTTGATTTTCCCCGGATCCTGAGGATACCGGTCTTATGGGGAAACTTGTCACCGAGGTGAAAGATCCTCTTTCCCTTTTGCAGCTCAAAATATGCAAAGGGTCCATCCGTTATTACTGTTCGCCCCAGCTTGAGCGCTTTCACGAGAGTTGCTCTTGACAGCGGGTTTTTTGTCAAGATCGCGGTTTTTACACCTCCGAATATTTCGTGTTCATTCTCCTTTAAGGAAAAAAACGGTATATGTATTTGCCGAAATCGACTAAAATTACCATGGGCGTCATTTCCGGCTATTATGGTTTTTTTGTGTCCCAGGAGTAATAGTTGAACCCAGCTTTCTTTGCCTTTTTTAAAAGATTTCATGTTATGGCCATTCCAGAATTGGAGACCGTTTAAGCGAGGATAACTGTGATCTATACGACTCCATTTCCCACGGTTAATCAGCAGGCGCTGTGAAAGCGGAGGCAGAGTAGCCGAATGAGCGCTAAATGCCAGGGCTTCATTGTCCAGGGTTTCCAGTACTGAGGGTATCTGGTTTTCCGGTGTATTGGCGAACCATTTCTCAGCACCGTCGCCCGATCCATGAATGAAGGATTTGTTGTTGAAAATGAGCATATGTACATTTTTTTTATAGTGGTTGCCGACAGAAAGTTCTTCCCCGGCGAGAACAACGAACGAATTATTATTTCGGTTAAGCATTTCTATACTCCGCCACAAGTCAGTCCACTTGGATAATTCGGGATCGTTTTGCAGATAGTTTTCCCGCTGATCATCCAGATCATAAGAATGATCAGTACAGCCGATAAAATGCAATCCCATAGCTTCGGCCATGATTCTGGCAACCTCTATCGGTGCGCCGAATTCTACCTGGTCGCGTGTATAGTAACTGTGATAATGAAGGTCACCATAGTACCAGTTTTCCAGTCGGGGCAGAGGGTGTTCATCAATGATGGTTTCGAGCGATGCATGGCTGGAGTGCCGGTAATTATCGTTATGACATATTTTTTGTTTGCCATTCTGTTCATAAATAAAGGAGACGTCAATACGGGCTGTTGTCAAACGGCGCTTCGGGAGATTGAAATAAAGAATTTCATACACCAAAGGCTGATCGATGAATTCACAATACCTGAATCTTTTGTGATATTTTTTATCCATTATGCTTATATTGATATCGATGGTAAGCAAGGTGATCGGGTAGAGATGGGCATCGTTTATAAGAATTAAAATGGGGATAGCTTTTCCGGGTTGAATGCGATGCGGAATGTCCGCTATCATTTCAGGTTCTTTTACAAATAAACGATTGAATAATCCCTTTACACGAAAGTGAATTTCAGCATATAAGAGGAATATTGCCAATATAGAAGCATATTTAAAAATTACCGGATCAAAATACATCGAGTAAACTATTCCTTCGTGGTATTTCGTTTCGGACCCGAGAGATTCAAACGGATAGGGCATAGCGGTCAGATGAGATTCCGATCTGACAAGATATTAATATATAATGAATAGATCCCGATTTATCAATCAATTTATTTGTCAAGTTTGTTTTAGTTGTATAGGTTTCGGACTTTTGAAAAAAGAGATGAAATTTTTATTCATTGTACAGGGCGAGGGCAGAGGTCATCTGACACAGGCGCTGGCATTACAGGAAATTTTAAACGCCGCAGGGCACAAGCTTGTCGGCGTCATGACCGGACAGAGTCCGCAAAGAACGATTCCCGACTATTTTATTAAAAAAATAAATACAACTCTTGTCTATTACGACAGTCCAAATTATATTCGGGATTCACAAAACCGTTCGATTAAAGCCTTTGTTTCTTTATTGTCCACATGTTGGCAAATCGGTCGTTATATCAAGTCCGTACGCTGTATGCAAAAAACGGTACAAAGGACACGCCCGGATATTATCATCAATTTTTTTGAGCCGCTTGCGGGCTTTTATTCGTTGTTATACCGGCCGCAAAGTCCTGTTATTTGTGTCGGGCATCAGTATTTATTCCTTCATCCTGGTTTCCGATTTCCTCCGGGTAGGGCAATAAACAAATGGGCGGCAAAAATGGTTACACGAATTACAGCAATCGGGGCAGAACGGCTTTTAGCGCTTTCGTTTTATCCCTTATCCGGTGGTCGCCACAAGAAGATTGTGGTTATGCCTCCTTTGTTGCGCGATTATATCCTGAAATTATCCGTTCGGAATTACAGTCATTATCTCTTTTATATCCTGAATGATGGCTATAGCCGCGATATCATTTCGCTTCATCAAAAAAACCCCGATCTGAAGAGTATATGTTTTTGGGATCGGTCAAAAGTACCGGAGAGACTTGAAGCTCTTGAAAATGTAATCTTTTATCAGTTAAATGGCGATCGATTTTTAGAGGCCATGGCCACTTCAAAAGCTGTAATCACCACCGGAGGATTTGAAACTGCCTGTGAGGCGCTTTGTTTGAAAAAACCGATCGTGGTCATTCCGGTTTCAAAGCACTATGATCAGATTATCAATGCATATGATTTAAATGATAATGCGAAACTGGGCAGGGCGGCGAATCGATTCGACCGGGAAAGTATTGATGACGCCTTGTCCCGGAATATTAGCTATGAAGCTTATCTGCGGTGGGTACAAACCGCCAAAAGGCGGTTTTTGCATGAGATTCAGCACGTCTTAACATCAGGGGCTAACGTGCGATAATGACTTTTCCGATTTTGTTGATTTTATGCTCCTTGCCTTCCCAGGATGATTTTGCGGTTAATTTATAGAGATAGACACCATTGGCGAGATAGTCACCTTCCTCGTCTGTGCCGTCCCAGCGTTCGGGCAGAACGTTATAGCCGGCCTGAGTATAAACTGGATGAAATGTTTTTAATAGCCTTCCTGCCAGGCTGAATACCTTGATCGATACGTTTGCATCCTGAGTGATTTCAAAACAAAACGCTGTTTCTTCTGTCATCGGATTCGGGTAGGTTAGCAGGTCGCGGATTTTCAGGATTGAATCTTCAACAACGGTAAACCAGGTTTCATAGATAGAAGAGTTGTTCGAATTGTCCCATGCTTTAATTTCCACCTGATGCTTACCCAGGGAGAGATTATAGAGCGGATAGTGTATTTTCCCGGTAATATAACTGTTTGGATCATATTCAAAAAAATCGGTAATATTTCTCGAATTCAAGATATCATTGTCAAAGGTCATGTTGATTTGGTGGCCGATTTCACCGGTAATATTGATACCGCTGAGAGAATCGCTGATTTCTACATGCAAAGTATCGCTGGGACGTATATAATCTCCAGCAGAAAAATTGGGTTGATGAAAATAGGCACGTATGTAGGGGCCGGTATGATCGATCAGGTTTTTTGCTGTACCCCCGACCATCAATTTTTCTCTATAACCGGTTCCTTCTGCCGACTGATTCCAGAAATAGACGCTGATTTTGCCTTGCGATCCTCCATAGGATATGTCTTTGGGGACGATAAAATCCGCCGCAAAGTGTCCATTTTCAACATCAGCGCTGCCGCGAAAGAGTCCATTGCCGGGTAGCAGGTAGCTTATTGACAAGCCTCCTTCTGTTTCATAGGTTTTCCTGTTTTTGGAATCCATAATCCTCAGATAAATTTTGCCATTATAATCATTCCACAGGGCATTATCCTTTTCAATGTGTCCGGTCACTTTGGTTTTCCGCAAGGCCTGGATGGTATCCGGCTCGATAGTTTCGATAATTGCGCGATAACGGGGAGCGCGTAATCTCAAAGTGGGGTCACCCAAAACATGGTATTTTTCCTTGTTGTCGCGGCTCAATGTGTTTTGTTTTGCCAGCAGAGAGGCCATTCCGATCCTTTCGGTCATGCCGCTGCTTTGATAGGGTGAAAAGAGTTTATCATAAAGTGCATAGTTGTAGGCGGCATTGTCGGAGGAAAAAGCTGCCCGCGAGGAGGCGATGAGGCCTACCGCACCACGGCCGGCGACATTGAGTAAATCTTCTGCAAAGCTTTGTTTTTGGGGTTGATCCCAGTAAGCAAATTCGCAAGTCGCAGCGACAATTAAAGGAAGGCGATTTTCATTTTGAATACGGTCGAAATCGCCTGTTCTGGTCAGGAGGTGTTCATGGGTCCAGAGTTCGTCGTTGCCATGTCCGATAAAGTTCAAAACCAGAGTACCCCGATTAATCCGGTGTAAAAGATCTTCGGTTGCCGTTGGTTTGGTTATTCCTGTTGTGCTTGCCGTACGAACCGGCGGGTATTCCATGAGGTAAATTTTTTCGATATCAAAAGTTGCCGGAACATGACTTTCAGCAAGTGTTTCTGCCTGGCGGGTGTGCTCAAGTTCTTCACCATATTCTCCCAGCTCGTCATCACCTATTATGGTCAACACTTTACGCCAGTCGCCAAAGCTTTCATCTGTTTCATATTGTATGATTTTTTGCACAACCGCTTGCGCCGTAGCAATCGATTGAACCGGAATCCGTCCGATTGCCATCTGCATGCCGGCTGTGGTTCCTTTCGTATAGGTAAACCAATCATCAGACGTTCTGGAATAATTTTCATGACGGTCTCTGGTTTCAAAGGGGGGAATAAGATTTGGTGTATTGAAGTTTAAAATATTTTTGTAATCATAGTGGCCATCCCCAAAAAGGAGAACGTATTGGGGAGCATTCCAGTGTTTGTCAGCCCAGGCGAGAAAATCTCTGATGGCAGCCACATCCGGGATACCCCAGCCAAATTCATTGAAAACTGAAGAAATCGTTACAACTTGTGTTTCGAGACGTTGAGTTGAATAAGTCTCTCTCAGACTTGCCAACTCTTGTGCCTGTTGAATAAACTTTTCGTGCGTAATGATGATATAATCCGCAGAGCGGGCAGAGCGCAAATCCGTTCTGTCTTCTCTTTCAATTGCGGATACAGAACGATAGGCAGCCGGGGTAAAGGCAATATATTTTGTCGGAACCAAATCGGTCGCCTGCTCGGCGAACGATACATTTTTGTTCTGAATGAGGGTGTTTTCGATTTCTTCAATGGAAGAAATATCTGAAATATCGAGGATGCGAATATTATTGCCGGCAAAGCCCTCGATTTGATAATGTGCAATTTTGTTTTCCGGCGGACTGGTAAAAACAAGCTGTTCATCTTTGGCGATAAACTGACGGTCGTATTCTATCTCTACCCAATCGACGTAGGAGATGAATAAATCCGATTCCACGGGGTATTCGATCACCAGATTGCTTTGATCGCGGTCTATGAGGCTCTGCTTGCTCAAGGTTACATCGTCCAGAACATAATTATAGTTGTTCCTGGTGGAGTATCCCCGGATACTGGTTTCGGAAAGAAAGGTCTCGTTCACAAAAAAGCGAAAGGGATGCAGACCGTTGGTGACAACCGCTAATTGAAACCGGACAACTGTACTGTCATCTGCCGTCGCATCAGGGGTCTCGAAGGTGTGGGTAAATGATTTTTGGATTTTACCCATTTGATATCCAAACCAGTCTCTGCCGGAACCGAAGATATTATGCTTTTCCTGTTCCCAAAAAACAGTTTGACGAAAACCGGGTTCGGGGGTGAGACCCTCGGTAGACAGAGAGGGGCGTTTTGCGATTCTTTTACCGGCACCCTTACCAAAGGTCAGCCAGTATACATTTTCATGGGAATAGGGATTAATATAATGATCGTATTCCCCTATACTCTGATTGTATTCCACACCTTCAAGAGATCGTCCGTAGAACAGAATATAATCGCCGGCATTCAGGGCGCCGTCTTCTTCACCAACAACCTGGATTGGGTTTTCGATCAAACTATCCGGGCGTGGTATGCTGATGTCCACGGGCAAGGGTTTACCACCATTGTTATAGAGCTGCAGGGTGCGGGGGTCTATGGAACCGACAGGTATACCGGCGTCTTGCAGTTGGGATGCCGTAACCTTGTAAATCCCTTCTTTTCCACCGCTTCCATCACCCTGGATGGTGAGCTTGTACCAGGCATCGGGGTCCAGTTTATAGGTGGAACGTTTGGGTCTGGGTTGACTGTGGCGCCATTTTTTTGCTTGTTCATAATTCAGCAGGTTCTGATAAAAGTGTTCATCTTTCATCGGCTGGAACGAACGGCTATAGTGATTTGAAAACCCTATTCGTATGGTCATCCGGTTGATTTTTTTAATCTTTTTTTGTGCGGGGAAAAATTGCAGGGGTTGCAAAACCAATTTTTGTACGGTTTGGCTGCGGAAAATAAAGGGATCACCGGTAACAACATGATCCGCCGGAAGGGCGTCGGCAGAAGCGTAAATATTTTGTACAGGTACGTAACTAAAAGCTGTGCCAAGAGATTTATTGGAGGAAAACGGCACCGGTAACAGTAGAACATTGTTGATTTCTTCGAATGTCAAATCGACAATTTCGATCTCTGTGGATGCGTTTTCTGGAATTCCCAGTGTGAACACTTTGACCGGAATCTGAGGCGATCCGGGCTCGCCCATCATTTCTGCACCTTTGAAAGCAAACTTTGAATATGTTTTATTGTCCAGCTTTTTGGTGTGTTGCTGCCATTCCTGTGGTGAAAATTCCACAACCAGACTGTTATCCCTGGCAGACAGGATTTTAATATCACTGGTTTGCGGAAATACCAGAATTGCCGGAAATAACAAGAAAAGCAAAAATATCAATTTATGAATGGTCACTTGAGAATCCTATTATTTTTGCAGCACATTTTTCATTTCTTGAATAGTGATGATTATAAAGCCGGATGATTATAAAGACAAGGAGCAACGCAATAAAAGCCCCCAGTATTCCACTTCCTTCACCGCTTGCTTCCGGGACCAGGGTTATACCGATCCAATAACCAAAAATCATAGCTATAATCGGCAGGATGAAGATTAAAAGCGAGTGCTTGATCACTTTTTCGGGTTCTACTTTAATATCAACAATGTCCCCAATACCTGCTCCGGCTTGATTAAGGGCAACCAGGTTCATCTCGTTGGAACCAAAAGAATCACACAGATGACAACTCTCACACTTTTCCCCACGGTGTATCTTGACCGTGGCGAGTTCATTCTCTATAGAAATTATGGTGCCAGATTCTATCATTGCTTTCTTAAATTAAACAAAAAAGATACGTCAAAAAAAAAGATTATTCAATAGTTATAACAAAAATTATTCAAATATGTTCCTACATGATTTATCCTTCCGAGCGGTAAAACAGGAATACGCTTAACGCCGCTTTCTTTTCGGTTTTGAATGCCACTGAATCCCTTTTTGGGTTTCATCAATTTCCTCTTTCAGCTTTATAAAGTGATCAAGCCGTTCCGAATCGATTTCTCCGTTTTCAATTGCTTTTTTAACCGCACAACCGGGTTCTTGTCGATGATTGCAATCCATAAAGCGGCAGTGTTGTGCCAGTTCTGTGATATCATGAAAGGCTGTTTGAATACTCTCTTCTCCCTCCCAAAGCTGTAGTTCCCTCATGCCCGGAGTGTCGATCAAAATTCCACCGGAAGGTAACAGAAAAAGCTCCCGGCGGGTGGTAATATGTGTGCCGTGACTAAATTTTCCCTTATGATCGGCTGTTTTTTGAATGTTTTTGTTCATCAATCGATTTATTATCGTGCTTTTCCCTACGCCTGAAGACCCCAACAGGGCCCCGGTTTTGCCATCTTTTAACAGCTTTTTGATCTGCGAGAGTCCTTTATTTTTTAGAGCGCTGATAAATAATGAAGGAGTATTTTTAAATGATTTATGGATTGCGGCTCTCTTGCTTTTGATATTGTCGTCAATATCCACTTTGTTCAATATCAGAACGGGTTGGGCACTGCTTTTTTGCGACTGGAGGATATACCTCTCTATTCTGCGCACGTTAAATTCATCATCCAATCCGGAAACGATAAAAATATAATCTAAATTGGCAGCTATGACCTGTTCTTCAAGGCCGTGTCCTTTAATTTTACGGGAAAATTTATTTTTTCTCGGGAGGAGGTGTGTAATGACGATTTGATTATCGTTTATGTTTTTACCCAAAACCCAGTCTCCGACCACCGGAAGATTTTTATTCCGGCTATTATGGTAAAATTTCCCGGGGATGACCGCTTCAAACTCACCCTGATCAGATAATACTTTGTAGGTTTTTTTAAATTCAGAGCAAATTCGGCCAACCAGGTCGAAATCCTTTGCAGGAATCTGTTGCACAAAGAAATCATCCCAGCCGAGCTGTTCAAGAGTCAACGCTTTGTCCCTTCTTTTGCGAAGACCTACCGATTAAAAGGCCGATACATCCGATAGCGATCAACAAGCCGCCGGAGATTAAATCCAGAAGGAGGCTTTGATGGTCTAGTTGTGTAAAGAAAGGGGTTGCTATAGTAAAAAAGCCGATCCCCAGAAGGACAATTGAGCCCGGAAGCCAGATCTTTAAATCATATTCCTCTTTTGCCATCGAATTTACCTCTATGTACTCAGTACTGTAATCAATATATACATTAATACTATCGTAATTGCCAGAATGAGTCCCAGGATATTGGGATTGTTGAACCAGTGTTTGGTGTAAAATTTTTCCTTTTTCTGATCCACATTCTGATGATGCGAATCGAACAGGCTAATTATCACGACATAAAAGCTTGTTGTTAAAAATGCAATCATTGCGCGGAAAAATAGCGTATCTTGAGCCAAAAAATTCAATTTTCCGCTCAGGTCTAAAGCGAACAAAATGATTGCAATTGTAAAACCGGCGATCAAGCCTGAAAATGCTGCCCGGGGACTGGACCTTTTCCATATGGCCCCTAATATGGTGACGGCTCCGAACGGGGGCATAATCGTGGCGAGAATACCGATGGCCAGCAGAAACATCCCGTTTTCAGCATAGGAAAAAATCAGGGCCGTACCAATGGCTGCGAGGGTAAAAATCACACCTGATATTTTTGAAATTTTCAAAAGGTTGTTTTCCGGGCATTTTGGATTGATCATTCTTTTATAGATGTCAGTTGTAAACATTGTGCAAAACGCATTGATTTGAGAATCACAACTGGAAAAGATACCAGCCAAAAGTCCCACGATCGTAATACCGTACAATCCGGGGGGCAAAAAGGTTTTGATAAGCATAGGGACAGCGAAATCGTTATTTGGTAGACCCGGAAACAGTTTAATTGCGGCCAGTGCCGGTATAAATATAACCAGAGGAGAGAGCAAGGCATACCAGAACCCGGCACCGATATAGCTGATCGCAGCTTGATTGGGATTTTTTGTTGAAAGCGGGCGTTGTAAAATTTGCGCTTCTGCTCCCCAATAGCTTATAGAAAGGAACAACATGCCAAAAATCGTTATTCCGAGGTGGCCAAAAGGGGTTTCTTTGCCCCAGAGATCCGCTTTATTGCCGGGCAAGCTTGCCAGCAGTTCCCCGGGCGAGCCGACTTGCTGCCAAATCAAAATGACCAAAAAGATAAAGGGAAAAAACATTAAAAAGATTTGCACCACATCAGTGGCGACAACGGCTCCGAATCCGCCAAGAAGGGTATAAGTCGCTGCAATCAAAGTGAGAATAACGATAGAGAGATATAAATTCCAACCGACAAGCGTATGCAGGACCAGGGCGCCGGCATAAATATAGAGGCCCAGATTAAACAGCATCCAAATGAAAGCCCATATAATGCTGTACATATTTCCGACACTATTATTATATCTTTTACGGAGCCATTCACCCAATGTGAAGACATTATGCTGGCGCAGTTTTCGCATAAGGAAGAGACTGAGAAACAGGATCACCAGGCAGTTGATATAGGTTTGATGCAGCATCACCAGGCCCATTGCATACACGGCTCCGGCCCCGCCGATAAAATCATTTGCATTCATGTTGGTGGCAACCGTTGAGAGCGAGCCGATAAAGCCGGGTACTTTTCTGCCGGCGAGAAAAGAACTGGAAAGGTCGGTCCCCGCTTTTTCTTTTAGATAAAATCCCCAAAAGCTTATGCAAAGGATAAAAAAGAGAATCATCATCCATTCATTCATCAAGAGCTTGCCTGGTTCCATATTTTGATCCCCTGTCTCAGCGTTGAATACGGTCCAAAAGTTGTCTGGCATTGTTATAGAGAATGAGAGATTTCTCTTGTTGTGACAGGTTACAACCAACCACTTTGCCGAGCTGCTGTGCCTGATTTAAAAAGTAGACATCTGATCCCCACACAATGCGTTGGGCACCGATCCTTTCAGTAAAGTATTCCAGCAATCCTGCGGGTGCACTGCTAAAGGTAACATCAAGATATACATTTTGATGTTTGAGGGCAAACTCTGCATATTTTTCTTTTTTACAGGCGCCGGAATGGGCCATAAGGATGGAGAGATTCTGGTAACTCGATGATATTTCTTCAATTTCTTCAAATTCCTTTTCATCGCCCCAGGTATGAAAAAGAATCGGCAGGTAACGTTGATTTGCGATTTTATAAGCCGGCTCCAGATGGGGGTGGGTATAAGGCAAACCATTGGCATTGTGAAGTTTTATACCAACAAATCCTGCCTTTAACCATTTTTTCACCACAATTTCAACATGCTCACGGGAGAAAGGATAGATGGAGATATACCCTTCGATACGACCGGGATAGGCTTGAATCGCTTTATAAACTTCTTCATTTCCATTTTCTGCATTTTGTCCCATACAATGCATATGGCTGCAAATCGTTTTTTGAATACCGAGTTTGTTCATCGAGTCGACAATACTTTTGACGTTCAGAGTCGGTATTGCAAAGGCATATCTTCCAATATGACCGTGTATATCGATCATATCGATCCCCAGAGGGTTTCCTTCTCTTGCTTTTTGCAGCAACGCATTCATGATCTTATCCTTTTTATAAGATTATTCAGATTGCCGGCTCCGATTAATCGTTTAGACTCCTCATCAATTTCTGAATAGACGAGTTGCATAATAGCGCTCATCGGTTCGCTGGATGGCAAACCACTGCCGAATAAGAGCTGTTGCGGGCCTACCAGCGTCACCAACTGTTCTATACCGCCGTGAACCGTGTACCGGGTTCCCAGAGAGAGGTATATATTTTTAAAATTTTTTAAAAGCGGTATGAACAGACGCTGATCCCGGTATCCCGCATTCGCATAGATAAATGCCAGGTCCGGAAAGCGGGCGGCCAATTCCGCGAATTTTTCCAGGGGTAAGTTGGTGGATTGTATGAATGCCGGTAGTTGATAATGATTTAAAAGGTCCAGCAGTTTTTTGTCTACCCACTCCTCGGGCAGCCAATGATCTGTGGCAAAGCGCAAGCAGGCGGCCCCGGCACCATTTTCCAGCGCTTGTTCGACCTGGTGTTCCTCGGTACCGATGTCATTTGCCGTGTTGGGCACCATTATCGGACAGGGGACAAGGCGATCCGTATGGGCACAGTTCTCATATAATTTAAGATTTGAGTATACGATATCCAGTTCCAGCTTGTCCGGCACGATTCTGACGAGGCTTTTTTCAATTTGGCATTTGTCCATTTGCCGTAAACAATTTTCCCTTCGCGTGACCGTGATTTCTCCTTTGGTCGTACCGGCAAAGCCGTTTTGTACATCGAATAATGGAATCATAAGATCTCCGCTCCCGTCTGTTGTCGATATCTTTATTTCTCCTTTTCCATCATATCCACAAGCTTGAACAGAGCTTTTTCATAAAGATCGATGAGAAAGTCCTGGTCTTCATTGTCCAGTTTGATAATGTCTTTTGTGTTTTGGATTGCTTGTTCGGTTGTTTTGATTCCGGGTATTACCGTGGAGATCTCCTTGAAACTCAGGATAAAACTGAGACTCAGGCTGGTTTTAGAAATATAATATTTTTCAGCAATTGGCCAGGCGTTTTCCAGAAGGTCCAGGGAAGTCTCGAGGATGGATGGCGTCAAGCGGAAGTGGCGGTGATCATTTTGCGGAAATTTTGTTTCTTTTGTAAACTTGCCGGTTAACAATCCGAACTGCAGGGGCATTCGTGCGATAATACCATAGCCGGCCTGGTGAGCTTGCTGGATAAAGCGAAACGCGCGTTGATTGATAATATTGAATACAACCTGGAATCCGTCACCTAATTGATTATCGATCAAATACTCTCCCTCCGGCCAGGGATTGAATGTATTCAGGGAAATACCCCAATACTTAATTTTGCCCGCCTGCCGTAATGATTCCAGTGCATCAATGCATTCACCCTGTTTGAGGTGCTCCAGTTTTGCTGAATGCAGCTGATAGTAATCTATACATTCCCGCTTTAATCGTTTTAGGCTGGCTTCGCAGGCTCTTAGAATATGATTTTTGCTATAGTCCAGCAGGATAGAGTTATCCGATGATAGTTTGTGACCCACTTTTGTGGCAATGATAATATCTTGTTTGTTGCCGAGTACCTCTCCGATCAATTCTTCTGAATGGCCCAGGCCATAAAAATCTGCGGTATCGTAGAAATTGACACCCAGATCAAAGGCTTTTTGTAAAGCCTTTTTTGACTCCTCGTCATTGACCTGTCCCCAGCCGATAGGTACATCACCGGCCATGGCCGGTCCACCAATACCCCAGGCACCAAAACCGATTTCACTGGGGGTTAGAGTTGTTTTGCCAAAATTTCTGTGATGCATAGGATACTCGATCCTTTTACTAAAAATTTTTTATAAACTAATAATCATATTGTCAAAATACAATCTATTTTATATCTTTATATTATAGTATCATGTTTTATCTACAGAAATGGAAAGGTCAACCGGGAAAAGAAGGCAAAGGAATTGGTGTTGATGGTATTATGTTGGTAGAGTATAATGTCGACAGGTAAAAGTATATCAGGAACCATCATGCAATTGTCGGCCGAGGTCCCCGGCGTCGACCTATAAACAAAAAAAGCGTTTATGTTGATGTAAAAAAGAATGCTACAGGTGTGGCTGTCAAGTTTAAATAAAAGTGAAAAAAATCAGAGGATTCCATATGCAAGCAGTACTTATGGTTGCGGGTAAAAGTACGCGCACCTATCCCCTTACCCTGACAAGGCCAAAACCGTTACTTCCCATCATGAATCGACCATTGATTATGCACAGTCTTGATCAGATGGAGGGTCTTTTTGATCAAGTGATTTTAATCGTCGGTTACCGGCAGGAGATGATTAAATCGATGCTGGGTAACCGGTATAAAAATATTGACTTGATATATCAAGAGCAGGAAAAACAATTGGGAACCGGGGACGCTATTTTACAGGCAAAACCCTTCATTAACGGCAAGTTTGTGGCAATGAACGGTGATGATCTTTTTGCCCGTGAAGATTTGAAGCATCTGATCGAACTGGATGATGGTGCCCTGGCCAAAAAGGTGGAAGATCCCTCTCTTTATGGTGTTTATGAGGTTGATGAAAAAAGCAGGGCTTTACATCTGGTGGAAAAGCCAAAAGAACCAATAGGAAATCTTGCCAATATCGGCTGTTATGTGTTCCAGCCGGATATTTTTGAGAAAATTGAAAAAACCTCCTTTAGTGAACGCGGTGAAATCGAGATCGTCGATGCCATATTGCAGGTTATGGAGGAACGGGATTTTAAAGTATTGCCCATAAATGGATTTTGGTTGCCGACAGGTTATGCCTGGGATTTACTCACGCATCAGGAATTTTTTATGCCAGAGTTGACCGGCATGGAAAACCAGGGCACAGTTGAAGAACATGTAGTTTTGCATGGACCGGTTAGAATAGGTAAAGGAACCATCATCAAGTCGGGAACTTGTATCGAGGGGCCGGTTATTATCGGAGACAATTGCAACATTGGGCCCAATTGTTACCTGCGAAAACACTCCTCTATCGGGGATGAATGCCGCATTGGCCAGGGTGTGGAAATTAAAAATTCTCTGATCATGAGCGGATCTACTGTCGCCCATTTGAGCTATATCGGCGATAGTGTGATCGGCGAGGGCTGTAATATCGGTGGCGGTTCAATAACGGCAAACAAACGCCATGATGGTAACAATATCAAATCAATGATCAAGGGTAAGCTGGTGGATAGCCGACGTCATAAGCTCGGCGCCATCCTGGCCGATCATGTCAGCCTCGGCATACATACGAGTATTTATCCCGGAAGGAAAATTTGGCCCCGGTTGGGCACTCATCCCGGCAAAATCGTCGACCGCGATATTATGGAATAGTGATTCACGGCCGGCCACTCAAACGTTGATAACGGCAGGGGTCCTGAAAGCGCATTTGTCAAACCAGAGTGTTTTCAAGCCATTGCAATAGTATTATGGTTTTGGCATCCGGTATCTCGTGCTTTTGTAACCGGATAAAAATTTCATCATAATCGAATTCCCGGACACGTATATCTTCATTCTCCTGTTCGACACCTCCTCCGGCGCTGGTCCTGGGAGTGTTGGCGATATCTACCGCATATAGATAAATTCGTTCTGATGTTGTGCCGGGACTCGGAAAGCATAATCCCAGGTCAGTGAGTTGCGACTTGTGAATGTGATAACCGCTCTCCTCGGCAATCTCTCTGACAGCGGTTTCTTTTGTTTTTGCATTTTTTTCAATTGATCCGGCAATTGCTTCCAGCATCCAGGCCTGATCCGGTGCTGCCGTATATGCCGAGAAGCGAAATTGTTCCACCAGAATCACTTTTTTTCTTTTTGAATTATATAGAAGAATAGCGACAGCATCTCCACGACTAACATTTAATCGCTCCACCTCTTTGCTCATTTCTCCGGAAAATTTTTCAAATTGCAGAGTTGCTTTTTCCAGAGTTAAAAAGCCCTGGTATATTGTTTGAAAATTTTTTATTTTAACATTCATGCAAGAGCCTCGTCGGTTTGCTCTGTAAAAATCCAAGATAACCAATATACCGGTTAAAAACAACTCTCTGTATAATATTACAAAGAAAGAGTGAAGAATGAAGCGAATAGTGGTAATCCTGCTGTTGATAGTGCTGCTGCTCTCTTGTGCAAAACAGCGCTCGGGTAAAGTGATTATTTTACATACCAATGATATGCATTGTCAGTATACACCTCTCCCGGCCACATGGATAGAAGGGGAAGAGAAACCCCTCATCGGCGGCATGGTCGCGCTGAAATATTATATGAACCGGGAACGGGTGGAAAACGAAACTCTGGTTCTTGATGCAGGTGATATCATGACAGGTACACCGCTTTCAAAAATAAAGATTAAAGGGGCCAGGGGGGGAGGGTTTGTAGAGATGATGAATCTCATTGGATATGATGCCATGGCCATCGGCAATCATGAATTCGATGAGGGAGTCGCCAATTTGATAGATCTGGTAGATCTGGCCGACTTTGATGTTTTATCAGCAAACACCATGTATCACGACTCTTTGCTCGCGCCCGGGGCTTGTAATATTTATGAGGTTTCGGGTTTAAGAATCGGAGTGATCGGATTGTTGTTGCCGGGGCTGGATCGGCTTGTGCTGGGAAAAAACATGGAAGGGATAACCGTACGGGATGCGGTCTCAACGGCTCAAGCCGCAATCGATGAGATTGACTCAAAAACAGACCTTATCTTATTGCTTACCCATGTTGGTCATGAGGACGATGTGGAGCTGGCAGCCAGGCTTCATGGTGTCGACATTATCATCGGTGGTCATAGTCACACCAGGGTTGAGGATGTTAAAAAGCACAACGGTATTCTTGTCCTGCAAGCCGGCTCCAAAACCACGAACCTGGGTAGACTGGAAGTGATGGTAGACGCAGATACCGTTAGCGAATATACCTATGAACTGATTCCGACATTTGTTGATTCTGTTAAGAATGCTGACCCGGAGATGCAGAGTCTGGTTGAAAAATATGATAAAATGATCCAGGATAATTATGGTGCTGTTATTGGCAGGATACATGACAAACTGATTAAAAGCAGTCATGAAGAGAGTGATTTGGGTAATTTTTTTACAGATGTATTGCGCAAGCAAACGGACGCGGATTTTGCAGTCTTGAACAGTGGAGGGATCAGGAAAAGCTTATTTACGGGAGCGTTAACCAAACTAGATATAAATGAAGTATTACCGTTTGCCAATTATGTGGTGACCTTTGAGTGCAGTGGACAGGAGCTATTGACCATGATCAGACATAATGCAAAGGCGATGGTAAGTGATGCTTATGGTATTTTGCAGGTTTCAGGTTTGACATTTCGATACCGTACGTTTGAAAAAGATTCCGTCCAAATCATCTCCGCAGAAATATCGAAAAGTCCGGTTGATCCGAATGCCCGTTATACCGGTGCAACTGTTGATTTTGTAATGGGGCATGCTGAAAATTATTTTAATTTTGTGCCGACAACCGTTCAGGAAACCGGATATTTGATTTCCGATCTGGTGATTGATTATGTGAGCCAGAATCCGAATATCTATAAACCGGTGGATGAAAGAATGGTAAAGTTATAATCAACAACTGAGAGGTGTATCATGAAAGCAAGAACAGCGGGTATGGCAATTGTAACATTGTTTGTATTCGTCTGTGTAAGCTGGATTCTCTCTTGTGCCGTGAATCCGGTAACAGGTGACAGGGAATTAATGTTGCTGTCAAAACAAGATGAAATAGCGCTGGGAAAGCAAACAGATGCTCAAATTATTCAGACGTATGGGATTTATGAGAATGAAGATTTGAATCGCTACCTGGAGGATTTGGGGAGCAGAATGGCTGCTGTTACTCATCGTCCTGATTTACCTTACACATTCCGGGTCTTGGATGCCTCTGTGGTTAACGCGTTCGCCGTACCCGGCGGTTTTGTCTATTTTACCCGAGGGATTTTAGCCTATCTCAACAGCGAGGCCGAGCTCGCCGGGGTTATGGGGCACGAGCTGGGGCACATTGCAGCACGACACAGTGCGGTGCAGTACAGCCGCTCTACGCTGGCGAATCTTGGTCTCGGCCTTGGTTCAATGCTCTCGGAAAAATTCAGAGAATATGCCGGTATGGCTCAATTCGGAGTCGGTTTGCTCTTTTTAAAGTTTAGTCGTGATAATGAGCGACAATCCGATGACCTGGGAGTAGAGTATTCAGTAAAGATGGGATATGATGCAACGGCTATGGCGCAATTTTTTCAGACTCTGGAGCGACTCCATCCATCTTCAGGCCAGAGCGGTTTACCGGAATGGTTTTCCACCCATCCAAATCCGGAAAACCGTGTAAAAGCTGTAAACGAAAAAGCTGCGGCCTGGAAGGCAAAAACACCTGAAAAACAATACGCTGTCAAGGAAGAGGCGTATTTACGCAGGCTAGATGGCATGATTTTCGGTGAAGATCCTCGTCAGGGATATGTTGAAGAGAATGCATTCTATCATCCGGTCATGACGTTTGTCGTTCCTGTGCCATCAAACTGGAAAGTCAACAACACACCATCACAGGTACAAATGATATCTTCTTCCGAGGATGCTCTGCTCATGTTAACCGTTCAACAAAACGCCAATTCTGCTCAATCGGCATCGGAATTTGTCAGCCAAACCGAAGCAACGGTATTGTCCAGAAAGTCCGTTAAAGTCAACGGGATGGCTGCAGAACGGTTGATTTCAGAAATAGCCGATCAACAGCAACTCTTACAGGTTATGTCCTATTTTGTTCAAAAGGACAACTCTGTATTTACCATTCATGGATTAAGCGGGAAAGAGGTTTTTTCACAAAATCAATCGCTTTTTTCCAACACCATGCAGGGGTTTAGACGATTAACCGATCCGCAAAAGATCAATGTCAAACCTGCCCGCCTGAAGGTCAGAGAAAGCAGGCGTTCCGGTTCTGCAAAAGAGGTACTGAGCAGCATGGGGGTTGCCGCCGGGCATCTGGAAGATATTATTCTGTTGAATGGTTTGTCGATGAATGACCGGATTGAAAAAGGCGATCTGGTAAAGATCGTAGAGGAATAAAAAAAAGGCGAGTCAACTGACTCGCCTTTTTTTTATTTTTCGTTTTTTATCCTTCGCGTTCTCGATTTGCCCTTGGGTTTGGATTTCGATGAAGCTGCTTCCGAGAAATCGAGTTGATCTCCTCTTTTTTTGATCCGGATTTTACTGCCGTCACTGAAACGATCTTTCAGGATTTCTTCTGCAAGAGGATCTTCTATATATTTTTGAATCGTCCGTTTCAAAGGCCGGGCTCCATAGACAGGATCAAACCCTTTTTCAGCCAAAAATTCTTTGGCGGTTTTGGTTAATTCGATTTCAATACTGCGACTGGCAACCTTTGATAACATTTCCTCCAGGGCAATA
The DNA here is from genome assembly GCA_014728085.1 of Candidatus Zhuqueibacterota bacterium. Taxonomy (GTDB): domain Bacteria; phylum Zhuqueibacterota; class Zhuqueibacteria; order Residuimicrobiales; family Oceaniaggregativiventaceae; genus Oceaniaggregativivens_A. The sequence goes on along the minus strand of WJMF01000069.1, from coordinate 35,489 downwards.
TCGACGATTTTCAGCATGTCCTGTTGATCCAGCTGACGGAAAACCACAATATCATCAACGCGATTAATAAATTCCGGATTGAAGAGATTTTTGCATTCTTCGATAATCCGGCTCCTCATGGTTTCATAACCGGCATTTTCATCTTTTGACGTGCTTTCAAAGCCGAAATTAATATTCTTGTTGATTTTTCGAGCGCCGATATTGCTGGTTAAAATCAGAATTGTGTTCTTAAAGTTCACCTTCCGCCCGAGCGAATCCGTCACATGACCCTCATCGAGAATCTGTAAAAGAATATTAAAGACATCCGGATGCGCTTTTTCAATCTCATCGAACAGGACCACCGAATAGGGGTGTCTCCTGACTTTTTCCGTTAATTGGCCGCCCTCTTCATAGCCGACATAGCCGGGAGGTGCTCCGGTCAGGCGAGAGACTGAAAATTTTTCCATAAATTCGGACATGTCGAGGCGAATGAGGGCATCTTCGCTTTCGAACAGATATTTAGCCAGTTCTTTGGCCAGGTGCGTTTTGCCTACCCCGGTGGGGCCGAGAAAAATAAAAGAGCCAATCGGGCGATAGGGGTCTTTGAGCCCTGCACGTGTTCTCTTGATAGCGCGGCTCAAGAGGTCTACAACCACATCCTGACCGACAATTCGTTTTTTGACTTCCTCGCGCATAGTCAAGAGCTTGGAAGATTCCGATTGTGCAACGCGTGTGACGGGTATCCCTGTCATCATGGAAACGACCTGAGAGACATCTTCATCGGTAACCGCGGCAAAGGAGGTCTCCTGTTCTTCGTTCCAGCGGGATTTAGCCCCTTCCAGGCTTCGAACGAGTTGTTTTTCACGATCTCTCAGAATGGCGGCTTGTTCGAAATTTTGTGATCGCACAACCTGATCCTTGTCCGTACGGGTCTTTTTAATTTTTTCTTCAAGATAGGTAATTTCTTTAGGGACGACGATATTGGCCAGATGCACTCTGGCGCCGGCTTCATCCAGCACATCGATAGATTTATCCGGCTGAAAACGATCGGTAATATATCGGTCTGAAAGATGAATAATTTGTTGAATCGATTTGTCCGTATATCTTACCCGATGATGCGATTCGTAACGGGACTGCAACCCTTTAACGATCGCTTCGGTTTCAATGAGATTAGGAGGGTCGACCATCACCTTCTGGAATCTTCTCTCCAGTGCGCCGTCTTTTTCGATAAATTGGCGATACTCATCCAATGTTGTGGCGCCAATACATTGAATCTCTCCACGTGACAAGGCGGGCTTGAACATATTGGAAGCATCGAGAGAACCAGAGGCTCCCCCGGCTCCAACGATGGTGTGCAATTCATCAATAAAAAGTATAATATCTTTTGATTTAATCAATTCATTGATAATCGCTTTCATTCTTTCTTCGAATTGACCGCGATATTTGGTGCCGGCGACGATGGCGCCTAAATCCAGGGTCACCACTCTTTTATTATATAGAATTCGGGGCACTTTTTTTTCTATGATTCGCAGAGCCAATCCTTCAGCGATAGCGGTCTTGCCAACGCCTGGTTCTCCTATGAGTACCGGATTATTTTTCTTACGTCGACTCAGGATTTGTGCAACACGTTCGATTTCCATTTCTCTGCCGATAATCGGATCAAGATCACCATGGCGCCCCATTTCGGTCAAATCACGGCCAAAATGATCCAGGGCCGGTGTCTGTGAACGGGCGGCCTGTCCCTCAGCATCTCCCTGTGCTGAGGAGCTGCCTTGCAGCAATTTTTCGAGTTCCTGACTTACCGCTTCATAGGTGACTTCGAAACTGTTTAAAATCTGCGCCGCCAGACCTTCTTTTTCCTTCACCAGAGCCAATAGCAGATGTTCTGTGCCGATAATATCGGATTTGTGCCGGTCTGCTTCCATATAGGCTGTTTTTAGAATTTTTTCCGCTCGTTTGGTAAAGGGAATATTGCCAATGGTCATCGTGTCTCCCGAAGCTCTGCCGGCGTCTTCGATGGCATTCTTGATCTCTTCGAGATCCACGCCCAATGACTGTAATATCTCTATCGCTATCCCCTCGCCTTCCCGTATCAGGCCAAGGAGAAGATGTTCGGTTCCTATATAATCGTGTCCCAAACGAAGCGCTTCATCTCTGGCAAACTGGATGACCATTTGTACACGACTGGAAAAATTGTTCTTCATATACTCATACTCCTGCTTGGATTTTTATTGAATGTTATCACGTATATTTACCTATTTTAAGATAACAAATTATAAGCACAAACCGCAAGGGTAAAATTTCAGAGGTTTTCTTGATCTCAAAACAGGACATTTGAATCAAAAATGCGACAAAACAGAGTCGTTGGTAACCCAACTGTTGTCTAAAAAACAAATAATTATAGAGTTTTACTCGTTATGGTTTTACTTGTTCCAATTATTATGCCAATTTGGGTTTTATATCACTTTTAACCTTCCCGTCCAGTAACTCGATGACGCGGTCTGAATGGGTTGCCAGGTCAGGGTTGTGGGTGACGATAACCAGGGTTTTTTTAAAATCCCGGCTCAGGGACCACAATAATTCGTGCAGAGCATCTGCAGTTCGCATATCGAGATTTCCAGAGGGTTCATCGGCCAGGAGCAATTTCGGATTATTTACCAGTGCTCTGGCGACAGCGACTCTTTGTTGTTCGCCTCCGGACAATTCACGGGGTCGATGGTCCAGGCGTGCCGCCAGGCCTACGCTTTTGAGTAAATCGATCGCCTGTTTTTTTACCTCTTCCCGGTTCTGTCGTGCAATCATCCCCGGGATCATGACATTTTCCAGCGCTGAAAATTCCGGTAGCAAATGGTGAAATTGAAAGACAAACCCTATAGTGCGATTGCGAAACATGGCTAATCTTGTGTCGGTCAAGCTAAAAATATTCTTCGAATCGATCTTAACCTTTCCCTTTGTAGGGCGGTCAAGTGCACCAATGATATGTAAAAGAGTGCTTTTACCAACACCAGAGGGGCCATAGATAGTAACGATTTCTCCTACTTTTAGTTCCAGGTGAATACCTTTCAGAACCCGTACGTCCTGGGCACCCTCTATATGATATGTTTTATACAGATCGTCGATCTCTAAAATGTTTTTTTCTGCTGTCATGATCTGGCTTTCATTTTGTTATTCATAACGGATAGATTTTACCGGATCCAGGCGGGAGGCCTTATGAGCCGGATAAACAGCCGCCAAAAATGTGAGTACAATTGAAGCAATCCCGATTAAAATAAAGTCGGTCAGCTGCATTTTTACCGGCAGCCAACTGATAATGTATATATCTTTTGGAAGCGAAAAGATTCTGAAATATTGCTGAACAAAACAAAAAACAAAACCGGCGACACATCCCACAACGGTTCCCACCACTCCAACGATAAAGCCATGATAGGTGAAGATGCGCCGAATGATAACAGACGATGCTCCCATGGATTTTAAAATGCCGATTTCGCGCGTTTTTTCCAGGGTGACCATAATTAAAGTGCTGACGATGTTAAAAGCAGCCACTGTTATGATGAGGCTCAGAATCACAAACGCAGCCCACTTTTCTATTTCCATCCAGGCAAAGAGATTCGGGTTCATGTCTTTCCAGGTCAATACCTGATATGGAAAACCGATTCTTGTATTGATTTCCCGGGCAGCCTGATCAGCATGAGAATAGTGATCGAGCTTTATCCAGATGCCGTTTACCTTTTTATCCATCTGATACAATTGTTGAGCTGATTCGAGGGAAATATAGGCAATGATATCATCAAATTCATACAATCCGGTTTCAAAATAACCGGTAACCCTGAATTTTTTAACGTCCGGTATATCCTGAAAATGACGTAATCCCGTGAGGCTAAAAACGGCCACTTCATCTCCGAGAATAACCTGAAGCCGCTGTGCAAGCTGAAAGCCGAGAACAACCCCCGGCAAAGTGTCTCCTTCAATTTCTGTTGTCGTGCTGAGATTCAAGTTGCCATAAACGACATTTCTGCCTAAATCCAAAACCTCTGCAGCAGATCTTTTGTCTATTCCCCGTACAACAACTCCAGCCTGGGTTCGTTTTGATTTGATCAAACCTTTCTCGCTGATAAAGGGTGACATGGTTTTGATGTGTGCTGTATTTTGGATTTCATTCATCAAAAAGCCATAATGCTTGATGCCATTGTCGTGAAGAGCAAGTACCTTGACGTGAGCATCCGCTCCCAGAAAACGCGAACGCACTTGTTCTTCAAATCCATTCATAACGGATAAAACGATGGTCAGGGCAGCCACGCCAATAACGATACCAAAAATGGAAATATAGGTGATCAGGGAGATAAACTTTGTTTTTCTTTTAGAGCGAAGATAACGCTTGGCTATAAAATATTCTAGTTTCATGGATATGATTCTATCCTTTGGATGAATGGATTATTCTTCTCTAATAGAGCGAACAGGGTCTTGTCGCGCTGCTCGTCTGGCCGGATAAACAGAGGCTATGTAAGCGATGAGCAAGGCCGTAATACTTATGATAATAAAGTCTGATGCTTTGATCAATACCGGAAGCCAGTCGACGATGTATACATCCGATGGCAAAGAAAGGATTCTCCATTTCAATTGTGCCAGACAGAGAAGATAACCGAGCAGACTGCCGAAAACGGCGCCTATAACACCAATGATCAAACCTGCTAATGTAAAGATACGCTGAATATCGTTGTTGCGGGCACCCATCGCTTTAAGAATGCCGATATCTCTCGTTTTTTCCATGGTAACCATGATTTGAGTACTTGTGATATTAAATGCCGCTACCAAAATAATCAAACTCAAGACAATGAAGAATGCCCATTTTTGAATCTGCACCCAGGCGAACAAATTGCTGTTCATCTCTTTCCAGGATTCGGCAACATAAGAGAGATTCATCGTCGTCAGTTTTAGATTGATCTGATCAACCACTTTGCTTGCAGATCTGTAGTCCTTGCATTGGAGTTCCAGACCGCTTATTTTGTTTCGCATACCGAATAGGGTTTGTGCATCTTTGATATGGATATAGGCATAGTTATTATCGACGTCGTAAAAACCCGTTTTCAAAATTCCGGTGATACGGAATTTTAATTTTTGAGGCATATCGTAAAAAGACGAAGAGTTGGCCAGACTGACCAACAGAATGTCATCACCCAGGTTGGAATCCATGCGTTCTGCCAGATGCGATCCCAGAACGATACCCGGCCATCTGCTATAGGTTTCGAAGGAGAGTTCTCCTTTGACGATGTTTCGCGCGATGTTGGTTACACCGGTAACCGTTTCAGGATCAACGCCGCGCACGAAAATACTGGTTTGGTCGAGTTCCGCTTTGAGCAGAGCTTTATCCGAGATATAGGGGGTAACCGCTTTGATGTCGGGAATTTTTTCCAGCGTATCGACCAGGGACCGATGGTTTTCTATACCGCGGTTTAGATAAGCCCGTATTCTTGCATGAGCAAAAACGTCGATAAAATTCGACCTCACCTCGGTTTCATAGCCGTTCATAACCGACAGGGCAATAACCAATGCAGCCACACCAATAACCACGCCGGCAACGGCAATATGCGTAATGCCGGAAAAAATGCCGGTTTTTCGTCGGTTTTTCAAATAGCGCCAGGCTATAAAGAGTTCGTAAAACATGGTTACTTTTCTGGTTTCATGGTTGGGAAAAAGATGACATCACGGATGGATGCAGAATCGGTCAATAACATAACGAGTCGATCGATCCCCACGCCCAATCCTGTGGTCGGAGGCATGCCGTATTCAAGGGCCCGGATATAATCTTCATCCAGAACCTGTGCTTCGTCATCTCCGAGTGCCCGTAAGGCCATCTGGGTTTTGAAGCGTTCCTTTTGATCAACGGGATCATTTAGTTCTGAAAATGCATTGCCGATTTCCCGTCCTGCGATAAAGGGTTCAAATCGTTCCACCAGGTTTGAATCATTGCGGTGTTTTTTGGCAAGCGGCGACAATTCAAGGGGATAATCGCATATAAACACGGGTTGGATCAAATGGGGTTCAACTTTTTCGCCAAATATTTCATCCAAAAGTTTACCCGTTCCCCACTCTTTTTCAATGGGAACATCCAGTTCCTCAGCTATGGCTGCTACCTGCGTTTGATTTTTACCATAGAAATTTTTTCCGGTATATTTTTCGAGCACATCAAAAAAGGAGAGGCGATCCCAGGGGGGCGTCAAATCAATATCGTGACCCTGATAAGTTAATTTCAGAGCCCTGTTAACGCGCTTGGCGATAAAAGTGATCATTTCCTCAAACAGATTCATCATAAAATTGTAATCCTGATAGGCCACATAAAGTTCCATCATGGTAAATTCCGGGTTATGCGTCCTGTCGATTCCTTCATTGCGAAAATCTTTGCTAATTTCATATACGCCTTCATAACCTCCGACGATCAGTCGCTTGAGATAAAGTTCATCGGCGATTCGCAAATAGAGTTCTATGTCCAGCGCATTATGATGGGTAACAAAGGGCCGGGCTGAGGCGCCGCCATAGATTGGCTGCAAAACGGGGGTTTCGACTTCAAGGTATCCTTTGTTATTCAAAAAGTCGCGCATTGCCGTAACGGTTTGAGATCGTTTGATAAATACATTCATCACATCGCGATTGGTAATCAAGTCAACATAGCGTTTGCGGTATCGTTGTTCGGTATCGGAAAAGGCGTCATATGTTATGGTTTTGCCATCCTTTTCAACCTCTTTAGTCACCGGCAGGGGGCGGAGGTTTTTGGTTAAAAGGTCCAGACCGGATACCAGCACTGTTATTTCTCCGGTTCTGGTTTTGAAGACAGTACCTTCAATACCGATAATATCGCCAATATCTATCAATTTGAATAGTTCAAATTTCTCTTCGCCGACTTTATCTTTGCGAATATATATCTGGATTCGTTCGGATATATCCATAATATGGGCAAAAGCGGCTTTACCCATTCTCCGCAGGGCCATAACTCGTCCGGCGATTGCCACGGATTTATCGGTAAGGTTTTCATAATCTTTGATGATATCACTTGCCATATGCGTTCTATCGAATCGATAAGCAAATGGTTCTGTGCCGTTTTTCCTTAATTGCTCCAGCTTTTCCCGGCGCACTTTCATCACTTGATTCAAGTCTTGTAATTCTTCAGTCATAAGAGAGTACCTCATTTTTATAAACTCTGGGAACTCTGTTCGAGACCCAGCAGGTCACTTCATAGGGAATGGTATCAAGTTTTTGGCAAATCGATAAAACATTGACCGATTCATGGTTGCCGAATAAAATCGCTTCATCGCCGATGTTAACACTGTTGTCGAGGCCGAGATCGATCATTATATAATCCATACATACTCTGCCGACAACCGGAAAGATCCGATCCTTAATTAATACTTTGCCGGTATTCGTTAACAGCCGGTTGTAACCATCGGCATATCCTGCCGCCAGCGTCGCGATTCGGGTTTTTCTTTTACTGGCATAAACGCGTCCATAACTTATGCTGGTTCCTTTTTTTACGGTTTTGAGGTAAATTACGCGCGTCTTAAAGGTCATTACCGGTTTTAAGGGAATGGATTCGCTGGTCTCGTCAGAGGGATAGTATCCATAAATCATTATCCCCGGCCGAACCAGATTGAAATAGGTATCCGGCAAATCGAGAATTGCACCGCTATTTGCTGCATGAATATAGGGGAACTCTATGCCTGTATCCCGGCATTGTTGCAAAACTTGCTTAAAGCGTTCCAGTTGTAAATGTGCATATTTTTTATCCGCTTCATCCGAGGTGGCAAAATGGGTATAAAGGCCTTTAATAATAATGTTTGCAGCGGAGTTGCACTGTTTAATGAACGGCAAAGCTTCTTTCCAGGGTATGCCGAGCCGTCCCATACCGGTATCCACTTTGATATGAACAGCTATAGCTTTATCCAACGCAGCTATATGATTCAGATGAGAGGGATCAAATACTGTTGCATCCAGACGATGATCAACATATTCTTTTTCGTTTTCCTGAATGCCGCCGAAGACGAGTATGGGAGCCCGGACGCCGCTTTTACGCAAGTCTGTTGCTTCCTCAAGCCGTGCAACGCCCAGATATTTAACACCGGCATCAAGAACGGTTTTACTAACCTGAACGGCTCCATGTCCGTATGCATTCGCTTTGACGACAGCCATTACATCGGCAGGATCAACTTTTGCCTGGATTTGTTTAATATTATGCTCTATCGCCGATAGATCAATTTCCGCAACTGCAGAGTTCATGATTTGTGTTTTTTATTTTTTTTCAGCTTTTTGAATAAGATATGCATGGATAAATTCGTCCAGTTCACCATCCATAACCCGGTTAATATTGCTGGTTTCAACATTGGTTCTGTGATCTTTGACCATATTATAAGGATGGAATACGTAGGAACGAATCTGGCTACCCCATGCGATTTCTTTTTTAGAGTTTTCCAATTTGTTGCGTTTAGACTCTTCTTCTTCCAGTTTTAACTGGTAAAGTTTTGACATCAAGATTTTCATTGCCGCTTCCCGATTCCGGTGTTGCGAGCGTTCATTCTGACACTGAACCACGATTCCCGTGGGAAGATGTGTGATTCGTACCGCAGAGCTGGTTTTGTTTACATGTTGACCGCCGGCACCGCTTGCCCGGTAAGTGTCGATTCGCAGATCTTTTTCTTCAATATCGATTTCTATATTTTCATTGACTTCGGGATAAACAAAGATCGATGCGAATGAGGTATGCCGCCTTTTATTGGCATCAAATGGTGAGATCCTGACAAGGCGGTGAACGCCGGCTTCGGCTTTGAGATAACCATACGCATAGGGTCCTTTCACTTCAATGGTTACGCTTTTTATGCCTGCTTCATCTCCGGCCTGAAAATCCAGAGTTTCCTGGTTGAATCCCTTTCTTTCGATATACCTCAGGTACATTCGCATAAGCATCTGGGCCCAATCCTGGGACTCGGTTCCTCCGGCTCCCGGATGGATGGTCAAAATGGCATTGGTATTATCTTCCGGGTTGCCGAGCATTTTTTGAAATTCCAGATCAGACAGTTTCTTTGCCAACATTTCGGCTTCTTCTAGCAGCTCGGCACCGATTTTTGTGTCGCTTTCATCTGCAGCCAGGATAGTCAACTCTTTGAGGGATTGCAGCGATTCAGCCAGATCCGACCATTTGTCAATCCATTCTCTGCGACTGCTGATCTCTTTCATTGTTTTTTGGGCGGTTTCATTATTATCCCAAAAACCTGAGACCCGGGTTTTCTTCTCCAGTTCCGCTATTTCTTTTTCTTTTTTCTCAATGTCAAAGATACCTCCTTAGACTGGCGATTCTCTCTTTATAGGAGGTGATTTTTTCCTCAAGTTCTTCAAACATAGACTTGACCTTTACGAATAGATTTCACATAAAACGGATTTACACGGTTTTTTCTCAATGCGCTTTAGGATATTTCGATGTAAACAAGAGGTTAATTCCTCCGCAAGCAGCGCTAAAAACAGATTTTAATATACAATTTATTACGATAACAAGCAAGAAATTGAAATATCGCTGGCGGGGCGTTCTATTCTATGAAAAAGGCCTTTGAGGAAAGAATAAAAATGATTATAATAAAATACTCTTGTTGAAAGGGCGATTAATGCCAAAGCGGGAGGGAGCCTTGTCGTTGACCATCGCGCCCCCTGCGTTCCAGAATGTATTAAAGATAAATGTTGTACAAAAGGAAGCGAAAATGTTGGAAACCCTGGTCATAATACTGGGATTTATTATTTCCATCATTGGATTATTGGGTTGTATCCTTCCCGTTATTCCCGGACCCCCGTTGAGTTATCTTGCCCTGATCTTGCTGGCAATTGTTAAAGATTGGGAACCCTATTCTGCGAGGGTGCTATGGATTTTAGCGTTTCTCACCCTGTTTGTTACCGTGCTTGATTACATCGTCCCTGCAGCCGGGGCAAAAAAATATGGTGCTTCCCGGGTAGGGGTATTGGGTTCGATTGTTGGTATGCTTTTGGGGCTTTTCTTCTTTCCTCCATGGGGAATGATCCTCGGTGCCTTTATAGGAGCAATTTTGGGTGAAGTTATTGCCGGTAAGACGAGCGACCACGCATTTCGGGCAGGGTGGGGTGTTTTTGTCGGCAATATGGTAGGTATATTGGCCAAAACGGCTGCATCGCTGGTCATGCTGTTTTACTATATAAAGGGGATTTTTTATTGAATCTTTTCTATTGAAAAAGAATCGAATAATATATAACTTGAACGAGTATCAAAACCACGAGGATTTATAATGGCAAAAGAGATTGAACTGACGGATGCTAATTTTGATGACGAGGTGCTAAAAAGCGATTTGGTTGTTCTGGTTGACTTTTGGGCTGTCTGGTGCGGCCCGTGTAAAATGATAGCACCAATTGTTGAAGAACTGGCTGACGAGCATGACGATAAGCTCAAGGTGGGTAAAGTGGATGTGGATAATAATCGTGAAATTGCCATGAAATACGGTATACGCAGCATTCCGACAGTAATGATTTTTAAAGATGGGCAGGTGGTGGAACAAATCATTGGTGCTGTTTCCAAGGCTCATTTGGAAGATAAGCTGGCATCACACTTTGAATCTTAACAAAGAATGTAATGATATGGGATTTCAGAAAATATGAAAAACGCCCATGCGGTTGTCATGGCAGGCGGTGCGGGCACCCGGTTTTGGCCAAAAAGCAGAGAATCGATACCAAAACAATTTCTCAGCTTGCTCGGATCACAAACGCTATTGCAAGCTGCTTTTGAAAGAGTGCGGCAATTTATACCAAAGAATCAAACCTGGATTGTATCGACAAAAGACCACCAATCCCTCCTGGCCGAACAGATAAAATCGCTATCAGAAAGTCACTTTATTCTCGAACCGTTCGGAAAAAACACTGCTCCCTGTATAGCTTTAGCCTCACTTATTGTTCATCAGCACGATCCGGATTCTGTTCTCATCGTGCTACCTGCTGATCATATCATTACCAACGAGAAGCGCTTTATCAATATATGCAAAAAGGCGGTCTCACTGGTAGAAGAGCATCCGGATGCTTTGGTTACCATAGGAATCGAACCTTCCTATCCTGCGACCGGATATGGGTATATTCAGTTGGGAAAGAAAGTTCCCAATTTTGGCGAGGCCTTTAAGGTAAAAACCTTTGCTGAAAAGCCGGATTTGGAGGTCGCACAAAAATTTTATCTCAGTGACGAGTTTTTATGGAACAGTGGAATCTTTGTTTGGCGCACTCGAACGATTTTAAATTATTTTGAAGAGCTCATGCCGGATTTATATGATGGCTTGATGGAGATCAGAACGGCACTGAACAAGAAAAATTATGATAAAGTACTGGAACGGGTTTACCGCCAAACCAGAAGCGAGTCGATTGACTATGGTATTATGGAAAAGGCCGGTAATGTCATGGTCGTGAAAGGGGGATTTGGCTGGAGTGATGTCGGGAGTTGGGACGAAGTTTACAAAATATCTTCAAAGGACAGTAATGGTAATGTTTTAAAGGGGGATATTATTGCCAAGGATGTATCAAATACGTATGCAGAGGCCTCTGACCGCATGATAGCTCTTGTTGGCGTGAAACATCTGGTTGTTGTTGATATGAATGATGTGATTTTGATTTGTGAACGTGATCAGGCACAGGATGTCAAATGGGTAGTCGAAAAACTAAAACGACAAAAAAGAAATCAGTTGCTCTAGTCAAGGATTTAACCAATGACGAATTGTTAAAGGCATTGGAAACCATTGCCAGAGCCATAGAGGTACAAGTGCGTTTTGAGAATGGTGATTTCAAGAGCGGATATTGCACCATTGAGACGCAGAACCTGATTGTTATTCAGAAAAGGGATGCCCTGGACAAGCAATTGTGTGTGCTGGCCGGCTTTCTCGGTACGTTTGATCTCAGTCAAATATATATTGCGCCTGCCCTGAAGGAATTTATTGAGCAGTGCCATAAAGAGTATGCAGCGCAGGTAGGATATAAGGAGGAATAGAAATGGAAACACATGAATTGGCTTTATATTTTGATGAGAATCTTTTCATTTCGGACATGAAAGCACGCAACAAAGAGGAATCATTGCAGGAATTATCGGAACTCATTGCTTCTCAAAGGTATATTCGCAATCCCGGGTTGATCCTGGATATGTTGCATCAAAGGGAAACCCTTGGCAGTACGGGCATTGGCAAGGGAGTGGCGATTCCGCATGGCCGGACGGTTGCCGCATCCGATGTTGTTATCGCTTTTGGCAAAAGCGAGAAGGGAATTGATTATAATTCGATAGATAACAAACCGGCGCAGCTCTTTTTTATGGTTATTGCTCCTTTTCACGACGAAAAAAATATTTATTTACCGATTCTTGGTTCTCTAGTGACTTTTCTAAATCAAAAAAAGAACAGGGAGCGTATATCTCAGGTGACCTCTTTTGATGAATTTATATCTATCATCCGTGGAGAATAAAATGTCAAAAAATGAACTGGAAAAATTGGTTTCGTTACAGGATCTGGATTTAATGATTGGGGAAGCGAAAGAAGTAGAAAAGCTGGGTTTTAATATGAACGGCTATGATGAATTGATCAAGGCGAGGGAGAAACTGGCACAGGATATTCCCAAACCCTTGTTGGCGCGATATGAACGATTGCGGGCAAAATTGAAACGCGCCGTGGTACCCGTCAAGGATGATATTTGTCTCGGCTGTTTCCTCAGACAGCCCACCTCTCGGGGCTCCCGAGGCCGGGAAGAGAGTTTGATTTTTACCTGTGAAAGTTGCGGCCGGATATTATATTGGTTGGATTAACCAATGTATAGTTATTTGTTGCGATTTGCCCCGTATTTTTCCGTTATTTTTAGTATGTTCTGTGCTGCCGGTCCTGTTAAATGATGTCCATACCTTTTCCTACCTTTTCAAAAACGCCCAATACAAAATCGAGTTCTTTATCGGTATGTGTGGCCATATAGCTTGTCCTGAGGAGAGAGTTTCCGGGCGGAACGGCCGGGCTGATTACCGGGTTGACAAAAATACCATTGTCGTAAAGAGATCGCCAGAAATAAAACGTCTTGTCATCATCTCCAACAATAATCGGTATGATGGGGGTTTGACTATTGCCGGTATTAAAACCGAGCTCCTGGAACCCCTTTTTCATCTTTTTGACATTTTGCCATAATTTTTCCCGGCGCTCCGGCTCATTTTGCAAAATTTTCACCGCTTCGATTACCGTTGCGACCGCAGCCGGAGGCGGGCTAGCTGAAAAGATAAGCGCCCTTGAAGTATGTTTTATATAGTGTACAATATCTTCATCACCGGCTATAAATCCACCAATGGATGCAAATGATTTGCTAAAGGTCCCCATGATCAAATCGACATCGTCTTCCATTTGGAAGTGCTCTGCCGTTCCTCTTCCGTTATCACCCAATACACCAACCGAATGGGCATCATCGATCATGACCCTGGCCTTGTGCTTCTTGGCAACCTTGATGAGTGCCGGCAGATCAACTATATCGCCGCCCATGCTGAAAACCCCGTCGCTAACGATGAGAATGCCCTGGTTGTCCTTTTTGTTTCGGGAGATGATGTTATCCAAATCCTGCATGTCATTGTGCCGATACTTGTACGCCTTGCCGAATCCCAGCCGGACTCCATCCACGAGGCTGGCATGATTTTCATTGTCACCGATGACCATATCGTTACGTCCGACAATAGTCGAAATTGTGCCTTGATTGGTCTGGAAACCGGTTGAGAAAACCAAGACAGTCTCAACCTGCATAAACTCTGCCAGTCTTGCTTCCAGCTCTTCGTGTAAGGCCAGCGTTCCATTTAAAAAGCGGGAACCTGTGCATCCGCTGCCAAAGTCTTCAATGGCCTTAATAGCGGCTTTTTTGACTCTCTCATCTTGTGTCAGGCCCAAATAATTATTTGAACCGATCATCACCTTTTTTTCTCCGTCAATAATCACTTCAGTGTCAGCACCGGATTCAATGGCTTTAAAATATGGGTAATAACCCTCTTTTACTGCTTTACGGGCTCTTTCGGCTGTTCCATGGATACATTTGTCAAAAAGGTCTGCCAATTTTTACCTCCTCCTTAAAAAGGCTGTATCGGTTTTTCCGGGTAGAAGCTGTATTCTTGCTATTCTTTTAAAGCTCAATTATAGATTGAAAAAATATAGCTATTCATAAGCTTATTGTCAAGCGCAAATGAGTTGAATGTCGCTCGCCGAATGATTCATTATTCCTGCATTGAATTGTATTCAAGCAGAAGACGCGTTTTGATAATATACAAAAGCCGGCTGGATGGTAGCATTCTACTCTTGATGGCGTACCAGCTGTTTACGCCGACTTTTTCTGTTTTATAGGGGGGGAAATATATCGTGATCGATACGAGTTGTATCACGAACCAAAGCATTGGAAAAGCCAAAAAACGTATCATCATATCAACACTTTTATTGTCTTATAATCTCTGATCTCATATTACGGTTTCATAAAAGTCAGCAAATTCTTATATTTATTTAATCCAAAAAGTGCTGTTAGCGCCGGACATCTCACGCCGCCGGCAATGAAGGTTATATAGCAATTATCATTTTTCGTCTTTTGTTTTACCGATAGTGCAAAAAAGATGAAATAATTTGTTTTTTTAAAATATTAAATTACCTTTAATCAGACAAAGCGTTTGCAAAAAAGCTGAGGATAAAAATGACACCAAAGCATGAAAGACACTACAAACGGGCTATGGAACTTATTCCGTGGGGTACCCAGACAAATGCAAAGCGACTTACAGCTGGTTGTGAAGAAACCATGCCTCCTTTCATCAAGCGGGCAAAAGGTTGTCATATGTGGGATCTTGACGATAAGGAATATATCGATTACAGATGTTCATTGGGTCCCATCATATTAGGATATTGTTATCCATCGGTTGATGCCGCGGTAAAAAAGCAAATGGAAAACGGATCACTTTTCAGCATGGCAAGTCCTTTGGAGGTCGAGGCAGCAGAAGCTCTGATGGAAAATCTCACCTGGGTTGAACAGATCCGCTTTATGAAAACAGGGGCGGATGCATGTACCTGCTGTACCAGGTTGGCAAGAACCTTTACAGGGCGCGATCATATCTTGACATCGGGTTACCATGGTTTTCACGATGTTTTTGCATTAGAGTGGCCCAATCCGGGAGTACCGAACTGTGTCCGGGATACGGTTCATCATGTTCCCTACAATGATATTGAAGCAGCGGAAAAAATATTTGAAACATATGGTGAACAACTCGCCGCTGCCATTATTGTCCCGTATGAATGGCAAAAAGAGACCTGTGGCGAATGGATTCATCGCCTGCGTCAGCTCTGTGATCATTATGGTTCGCTTTTAATTTTCGATGAAGTGTTGACCGGATTCCGGCTTGCCAAAGGCGGCGCGCAGGAATATTATGGCGTTACTCCGGACTTTGCTGCCTATGCAAAAGCAATGGCCAATGGCTATCCGGTCAGTGCTTATGGCGGAAAACGCCAATACATGCAGACCCTGGAAAATACCATTATTACCACCACCTATGCAGGGGAAACCCTTTCGCTGGCGGCTTGTATTGCCGTCATGGAGGTCATGAAAAATGAATCCGTGCATGATCATATTAATGCCATGGGCAGGAAACTGCGCGATGGATTCAATGCTATTTTTCAACAAAAGGGTTTTCCTGCCGAGGCCAGGGGACTCGACATGGCTCCCTTTATCCACCATATGGATGGTTCTGATGATTCGCAAAAAGAAATGCGAAACAGATTGTTCGTTCGATTATACGATAAAGGTGTTTTTGCCAATGATTCGTGGTTTATCAATTATTCACATCAAAGCGAAGATATAGAGTTGACACTGGAAAAGATGGAGCAGTCCATTCGGGAAATAAAATAGGGAAATATCTTTTGCAGGATTATTCATATTTTGATTGTTTTGTAGAAATCGGCCGTTATGCACCAAAGGATCCGGCCCAGCCCTGGACTATTGAGGATTTACGTCAGGATATGATGCGTTGTCATATTGATGCCGCTCTGGTCTATACGCATCATGCGAAAGAAGTAGATCCACAGAGGGGTAATGATCTTACTCTGGAGTACTGTCGGCAACAGACATGCCTTTATCCCTGTTGGATTGCCTTGCCTCATCATGCCACTGATTTTCCACACCCGGAACAGCTCTTGCAGAGGATGGAAAAAAACCAGGTAAAGGCTTTAAAGCTTTTCCCGCGTCAGTTCGGATTTCAGGTCGATCGGGATACGCTGGGTCCTTTACTTTCTCACATCGAGAACGCCGGTTTGTTATTACTGATCGATGCTGGTGTTCATGGCACTTTTTGTCAGATTTCATGGCAGGAAATTGCGTGGATTGGAGAGCATTTTCCCCGATGTAATGTATTGTTACAAAGCATACGGTGGGAATCCACCCGCCAGTTATTGCCGTTGCTCAAGCGCTATAAAAATTTTTATATTGAATTTTCCGGTTATCAGGGCAATCGCATGGTAGAGTTCTGGTGTCAGGAGATCGGAGCAGAGCGCTTGTTATTCGGCAGCCAGGCGGTCCAAAAGAGTATGGGTGCTGCAAGGGCCTACATCGATTATGCGGAAATAAGCGAATCGCAACGCCGGGCGATTGCGGGTGAGAATCTCAAACATTTGTTGGGTGTGGAAAAATTCAAAACCCGCAAAAAAGAGCCGGTAAAGGATAATATTATACATCTGGCTTTGCAGGGTCGGGCTCCCAAGGATTTTAAGGTAATCGATTCACATGCACATATCCTCAGGGAGGGGGGGCTGAGTGCGGGGCCGGTTGTCATGAATCGCGGAGATGCCAAAGCCGTCATTGAACGCAATATGCGGATTGGTGCTCACGTCACCTGTGTCAGTTCCTGGTCTGCGATCTGGGGTGATTATGAGCGGGGAAATCAGGAGGTGCATCGTGCCATGGAGCGGTTTCCTGAAAATATCGTTGGTTATGCAGTTCTCGATCCCGGATATATCAAAGACTGGAGTAAAGCCTGTCATTACTATTATCGTGAATTGGGATTTAAAGGACTTAAGCCATACTTTCCCAAATGGCAAATCCCCTATAACGATCCGCTTCTTATGCCGTGGTATGAATATGCTGATCAACGATCTCTTTTTTGTCTGCTTCATCCCTCGGATGATTTTAAAAACCAGGTTCGAGATCTGGCGGCCGCATTTCCCAACCTCACCTTTATTCTTGCTCATACCGGCGCCGACTGGCCAACCGCCAGAACACATGTGGAGTTGGCCAAAGAATTCAAAAACATTTATTTGGAGATCACGCAGACCAATGTGATGAATGGTATTCTTGAATTTATGGCCGAAGAGGTTACTTCACATCGTATTTTATACGGTTCCGACACACCGATGAGAGATCCGTATCCACAATTCGGCTGGGTTGCTTATTGTAAATTGTCAGAAGCTGCCAAACGACAGATACTCTGCGACAATATGCAGAAAATTCTCAATCGGGCGCATAAAGTCGGATAGCGGATGATCTAGAGACCGGCTGAAGCGTTGATTTTTCGGATATCTGCAGCGCGATCAAAAATCTCTTCCCGGCTGATTCCGGCCTCAGCATACATTGCGAAAACATTATCGTCCGGGGTCTCCGGAGGGATGGTATGTGAAGCGGCGAGAATAAAACCCCCGCCATCGCTCGTCATGCCCTCGATCAGGTCAGCGGTAGCCCGTTGTACAGTTGTGGTATCGGCCTTGGGCAGAAGAGCCTGAGTATCTACTCCTCCCATGAACGACAGTTTGTTGCCAAACTCTTTTTTGAGGTCAAGCGGATTCATGTCGGGGCAGCCCGGTTGTATCGGGTTGAGAATGTCAATACCGGTTTCAATCAAATCGGGTATAATCGGATAAAGAGAGCCGCAGCAATGGTAAGCCACGGGCAGGTTGAAATTTTTCCCCACTTGCACGATTCGCTGTAAATGGGGTTTTATTTGATGGCGCCAGCTTGCCGGGCTCATCATCAACGAGCGCTGGGAAGCAACATCGTCTCCTGTCCACAGCCAATCCAGTGAAAATTGGCGACAGGCGAGTTCCGAAAGGTGGACACTGAAATCCGCACATCTTTTAAACAAGCGGTCGCTAAACCCGGTTGGGGCGGCAAGGTCATAGAGTGCATTCTCCATTCCACACAGGCGGCAATACATTTCAAAGACGCACGGAGAAACGTCGCATCCGAGATATAACTGGAATTTCCGGGCAAAGTCGCGTGCCGGCTGCATCTGTTGCAAGAGTTGATCGGTATATTCATACGGAAATTTGTATTCCTGGTATTTTGCCTGTGAAACATCTTTTAATGGAAAGCGAGTGATCTGATTGAATGCCCCTTCTTTTACCCAGGTTATTTTCCAATAATCCGTATGGCTTTCCCCCTCATTTTCATGAACGATTCCTTCCATCGCATAGTTGTTGTTGATCCAGGCCTGGGTGATGTCGTCTCCCATCGCCAATCCCACATAAGCGGGTGGGATCTCCAGCAACCCGGCAAAGTGTTTCGCTGTTGTCGGATGAAACCACATAAAAACCGGAATCCGGTCTGCAGGTTGTCGCTGTAATGCGGCGTATACCCGTTCTTTTGGTGTCATGCTATTTCCCTGAAAAAGGTGTCCTGTCCAAATGGCATAATGATGATGAAACAATATATACATATTGGATTGAAAAGAAAAGCATTTACCATTTGCTTGATTTCATATTTTGGCTAATATTGTAATAAAACATTTGTCTTTTTTGTAAATATTTTTGCATATTCATTAAACTGTAGTCTTTTTCAACAAAGGAAATTCTTATGATAATTCTGGGATTGCACTGGATTGACTGGGCGATTATTTTGCTTTATCTTCTCGGAATGATTTACATTGGTACCTGGGCACGGCGAAAAATTAAAAACACACAGGATTTTTATCAGGGAGGGCGGAGTTTTGGTAAAGTTCTTTTTGCGTTTTTAAACTTTGGCAACATTACCAGTTCTGACCAGGCCACAGGTGTTACCCGGGAGATTTACCGGCAAGGGCTCTCAGGGTTGTGGTTTCAAAATATTGTCCTCTTTATTACCCCCTTTTACTGGTTTTCATCCATTTTGCAGCGGCGAACCCGGTATGTTGCGCCGGGTGATATCTATCTGCATCGGTTCGAGAGCAAATTGCTGGCCGGTTTGTTCGCCATTTATGTGCTTTTTTTAGCGATTTACGGTGGCGGAATGGGGTTTTTGCTCACCGGTAAGACCATGAAAGCGTTAATGGTCAAGCCGGCGGTGGAATACACGCTGGAAGAAAAACAAGCGGTTGAAGGCTTTGAGCATTACAAAGCACTGGAAGAAAAACAAAAATACCAGCCGTTAACACCCGAGGAAAGCAAAGAGCTCGTCTCCCTGCGCGAGAAGCTTAAAAGAGGAGAAATATCCGCTTATATTTCATACCTCGACCTGATGACATTTTATTTTCTCTACGCGGCTATTGTGGGGGCCTATACTATAATGGGGGGATTATTTGCGGCTGTGATCACGGATATTATACAGGGAATATTGATTTTGTTCCTGTCTCTGATATTGATACCTGTAGGATTGGTCGAGCTTGGAGGATTCTCCGGCCTGCATGCGAATGTTCCGGATTATATGTTCGAGCTGTTCGGATCCGCGACCACCAGTGAATATACCTGGTATTTTGTTATGGCCATGTTCGTGGTCAATTTAATTGGTCTGCCTCCGCGGAGTTTTACGGTGGGAGGCTCTGCCAGGGACGACAACTCTGCCCGCATTGGAATGGTTGTTGGCGCCTTTTCCAAACGATTTTTTATGATTGGGTGGGCTCTCACCGGTCTGATTGCCGTGGCGCTTTACAGCGGTACGCTTTCAGATCCGACCATGATCTGGGGCCATATGACGCGGGATCTTTTAGGATTTGGTTTTATTGGATTGATGATATCGGCGATTTTGGCGGCAAACATGTCTACTATCGATGCCCAAAGCATTGAATGGGGAGCGGCTTTTTCAAAAAATATCCTTCTGCCCCTTTATCCCAACACCTCCGAAAAATCCCAGGTTCTGGCAGGACGTCTGGTCATTTTTATTGTGCTGTTCTCCTCCATCTATTTCGCCCAAAAAATAGACGATATTTTTATTATGTTCAAATATATTCTCTCCATCGGTACGGTCATCGGGCCGCCTTTATGGCTTGTCTATTTTTGGCGGCGGCTCACCACAAAAGCTGTAGTGATTCAAATGATTCTTACCATTTTAACCACTATTGTTATTCCCAACATTGTCCCGGCTGTAGGCACTCTGAAAACGCATCCGGCGTTGACGGTGCGTACGGAACAAAAAGTGATAGAAATAGAAACCAAAGCGATTGAAGAAGATGTCAAAGCCGGACGCGCGGATTCCGTTGGGCAAGTGATTATTAAAAAGAAAACACATCCCCCGGTGGGCATATTTTTCGAACAAGTGGTGCGTGAAAACCCGGATGATCTCAATTCACCTCTGGTCGGCAGGGGCGCCTTTCGAAATCAAATTTTCTACCTGCACCTTCTCGGCACTCCGGTGAAACAGATGTCCAAAGCTCAGCTGGCAACCGCTTCTTTCCTGTTTGATATCATTTTTCCCTTTATTCTTTTGTTTGGTATAAGCATGATTACGCGCAAGAATTCAGAAAAGATTTTGCGGGAATTCTATGGTGCTGTGCATACGCCTGTGGTCGCGGATCCAAAGGAGGATGCGCGTCTTGTTCAGGAAGCGGTGGATAACCCCGATCTGGTCGAACAGCGCAAACTTTTTCCGGGAACAAACTGGGAATTCTGGAAACCGACAAAATGGGATATATGGGGATTTGTTCTAAGCTGGGTCATGGTGGCGTTTATTATTTTTCTTTATATTTTTGTTATGAAAATAGGGGCCTAGTGTGTTAGGATGTTCTGTTCTGAGCCGGTTTAAATGCCGGCTCAGAACATCTCTCTTTTTTGATGACGGTATATAGATCCCCTCTGTAAAAGGTTATAAAGGTGTAACCTTTTCCCCGCCTGAAACGTTATTTAAGTAAAGTTGGTAAGGATTGCTAATTGGAATATCATGAAGGAGCTTTATTTCAGACATCTGGTTGACCGGTATAAGGATCGTATTTATACGTATGCAACCTATTTTCTCGGCGATTCTGAGCAGGCTAAGGATGTGACTCAGGAAGTGTTTATTCGTTTTTGGCAGCATTTGGAAACACTCAAAATGCATAAAGCCAAACCCTGGCTTTTCCGGGTAGCGCGAAATCTCTGCATAGATCACCACAGACGACTGAAAAGCCAACAGCAATATCTCGAACACAACATGAGCGATAGTCTGGAGTCTCTGCAGCATCCCGACGATGGCGACAATCCGACAAAGCATACTGAAGCTGTTTTTATGCAAGCAGAACTCAGAAATGCCATTAAACAGTTGCCTGAAATACAGCAAAGCATTATCATTTTAAAAGAAATTGAAGGTTTGTCGCTCAAAGAGGTGAGCCAGGCGTTGGAAACGCCGATAAATACGGTAAAGGTGTATCTGATGCGCGCAAGGGCATCAATGAGAAAGAATTTACAAAAATCATTAAAAACAGAATGGGTCTAAGGTAAAGCGTTATGAATACATCATGTAAAATTGAGGAAGATGTTTTGATCCAGTATGCCTTTGGTGAGTTGAATTGGCTGCAAAATTTACATGTGGCCAGGCATACTAAAACATGTTCCACCTGTTGGCAAATTGTTGAGGAATATAAATTATTACAGCGGTCGTTCAAAGTCACTGAGACGTTTTCCTGTCCCGATCTGGCTGTAGAGAGCATTCGACCGAATCAGCCATCGCGCCGGAAGACCTATTATTGGCGCTTTGCTTTCGCTGCAGCAGTTATCGCTTTGTTCGCGATCGGTCTATCCAAAATTGATCGAACATCTACGTCTGCTGATTATTCACAGGCCGATGTCAGGCAGGCTCAGAATGACGCCCGAACAGCGTTTAATGTGTTATCCCGGGTAATGGGAAAAACAGGAAAGGAATTGGGCGGGGATGTGCTGCCGCAACAAGTCGCTGAACCGTTGGAAAAGAGTATATCTACGTTAAAACCCTTATTATATGGAGGTTCGTCATGAAAAGAATAATCATTCTGCTTTGCTTTGTGCCGCTCCTGGTATTCGGGCAGGAAACGGATTTTAGCAAAATGGCCGGGTACATAGATCTCGATGAACTCACAAAACTGTTCAATTCGGAAGCGGTTACAGAAGTAGAAATTCAAAATCCACTGCTCTCCATGGCTGCAGACATGATGGAGGAAGAGGATCCAAAGGTTTCGTCCATGTTAAAAACCCTGCAGTTGATCAAGGTTTATACCTTTGAAAATACTGTCGATCAAATAAAGGACATTAAAGCCTATATCGAGGAACTGGATGGCAAGCTAAGCAGCAGGAAATGGAATCGCTTTGTCAAGGTTCGGGATGAAAATGAAACCACTTATGTTTATCTGAAAAACGATGGCAAAAAGGTTAAGGGTTTGACGGTTCTCTCTGTAGATAATGACGAATCCACTTTTGTTAATATTGTCGGAGATATCGATCTTAAAAACATCAGTTCTTTGGGTGGTCAGTTTAATATCCCGAAAATGGATTCAATTCAGACTCGGTAGGAGATGATAACAGCGGTGATCAAAAGAGCGGTAAAATGCCTATCCCCTGTTGTTTGACCGAATGCCAGAGATAACCGGATTGTCATCGGTTTAAAGCATTGAATGTTAAGGCCATCGGATGTGTTCTTCCGGGGCCTTTTTTATTGTTCGTTTTGGTCGTCGGCTGGTGGATTTGCCGTCGTGTCACTCTCCTCAGCATCGAAATTAGTAGCGGGCAGATAATCTTTAAATGTCTCACCATATATATCCCAACCGGTAACGAAGAGGGCAGCGATAATCGGGCCAACGATAAAGCCGATAACGCCAAAGAGGGTTAGGCCTCCAAGCGTGCTGAAAAGGATGAGTAATTCATGCATTTTGGTGTCTCTGCCTACAAGCCTGGGCCGCAGTATATTATCCACACTACCCACCAGTAATCCGCAAAAAGCAGCCAGTCCCAGGGCTTTGAAATATTCTCCGGATGCAGCCAGAATAATTGCTGCCGGCAACCAGACAAGTGCGCTGCCGACGGCAGGAATAACCGACAACACAGTCATCAAGGTTCCCCAAAAGAGGGCGCTATCGATTCCGACAACCCAAAAGGCTAATCCTGCCAGGCTGCCTTGTATGATGCCGATGACCAGAGTCCCCTTGATGGTCGCCCGGGTGACCGATGTAAATTTGTCCAGCATCCTTTTTTCATCCTGATCGGTCAGCGGCAGGTAATATAATATTTTGTTTAATATCCTGTCTCCCTCCTTTAGGAAGAAAAACATGGTGTAGAGGAAAACAAAGAATAGAAATACGAATTTAAAGGTTGAAACGGTGGCCTGGGAGAGGCTGTTAAAAAACAAGTTGCTCAATTTTCCAATCAGTTCTCCGCCTCTCTGAATAATAACGTCTCGGTATTGGTTAATCGTTTCTGCATAAGGCAGTGACTGAAAGATTTTATCGAATGGTGAGGATTGGTTGAGTTGCTGTTCGATCCACGGACGGACCGATTGGCTGATGCGGATGGCTTGATCAGCGACGATACCGGTGAGGCCCAGCAAGGGCAGGAGGAAGGTCAGAAAAATAAACACGAGGGTGACAAAGGAGGTAAGGTTTTTCTTGTTCTTGAACAATTTGTTGAAGAATCTGAAAAGGGGCTGCGCCATAGCAGAAAAAATACCGGCCAATAAAATAACCATCAAAAAGTTACGAATCATGGCAATAAAAATGACGGAGATAAAGACAACAACGACGACTAATATTGTATTATTGATAACCTGACGGTTCATATATTACTCCTTGATTTACGGCTTTAATAAATGCTTGAGTAACAATGACAGCATGGATTTTCGAAATGTCTGAATTTGTTTTCAAAGCGTGAATCCGGAATCATTATCGTTGCAAACATCGTTCTTCCCAGGTAGGTGCTTCACCCGCCATCTTGATAAAAAGATCGAGAGGAATCACCTGAAATTCAGGTCCCAGTTTTTCGAGAATCGTTTTCACTCTTTTTATATCACTCCATTGTCTGATATGGGCCACCAAAAAGTAGGGGCGTTCTTGATTGATTTCAGCCAGCTCGTGAAAATCAGCCACGGCATCCCCTACCGGGCGTTCCGGAGATAGATAATAATCATATGAAACAAGAGGGATTTTATCTTCTATTGCAAAGGTAAAAGCGGGTGCATAGCCGTTGAGAAAGCCCTGTACACCGGGAAGATATTTGTAGAAATCTTCAACCACCCGGCAGGTCAACTCTGTATTCCCTTCCACTGTTGCTCCTTCAGAATAGTCCATTGTTTGGGTGATTTTAAGATCCATTTTGTTGAGCATCTTCTGCGCCATTGAAAAAAGTTGGGGGCGCAGGGAATCCGGAATCATTTTCGGATACATATAGCCGGGGGTGGTGCCGCCGATGAAATAGTCATTCGGGGTTGCCTCTCGGTAATAGAACTCCAGCATAGCAGGCGACATCCACAGATCATTCAGACCAAGACACCACGCGTAGGGAATTTCACCTCGTCCGGGTTTGGTCCATGCCCCCAAACCGACTCCATCGGTTTGTACACAGGTCACATAAACTTTTTTATCCGGTTTATAGGTTTTGCTCTGCACGACGTTATGATTATTACGAAAGGTGAATCCGGGGGTCATTGTCACCTGTGCACTGAAACTGGTGTTGGGCAGCGTATGCAATCCTTTCACCCTATGGCCATAGCTGGAGGTCAAACGGACATGATCGCGTTCTTTGTCTTTTTTGTACGAGTGCCAGCCCATGACCATTGACATGGGATCGAGTTCACCGAGAAGCTTTGATGCCAATCGATATTCCTCTTTGTCCGAAGGCTTTGTTGAAAGATCGTTAAAAAAGGCTTTATTATATATGCCCCAATCGGCAACTCCGGGTTTCATAATGTTGCCGTGATGCCCTCCCATCCATATGATCAGATTTTTGCTACAACGGGGCCAATATTCTTCGTATGCCTGACTGTAAATTTCATAGTCGTTCATGCCGTTGTATTTATTGCGAAAATCGGCGACAGCCTTGATATCGAATTTTTCCATCAGGGGAATTTGTGCTTCGCTTACAACCACCGCCTCTTCGAGTCCGGCAACTGTAAAGGCCACGATTAACGATGTCCGTACGTTTTTATCCCAAACCACATAGCCTTTTATGTTTTTCCGGAATATTTTCAAAGCATCTTCACAGGATTTCAGTTGTTTAAAGGTGTAAAATCTGTCTCGTTGGTAAAAGTCGAAAATCGCTTTTGTGTAATTGAAATCCCAGGTCTCGGGATAAATAAAATAAAGGCTCGGATTATTCAGATTTGCCAGGGCTTGCAACGTTATCAACAGTACATTTTGATCAAGCTTTGCGTCGATTCGCCAGTCATCTTCGAGTTTGATGTAACAGGCTTCTCTGGTGCCTTTTCGTTTAAACACATACTGTATAGAGGCGGAGTCGGGCCGACCCGGACGATTGATGGTATAGTGAAGGGTTTCACCATTGTCGGATAATTGCCAGCTATGCCTGGTGGTCAATGTGCTTTGCCCCTGAGAGGAGATAACATCGCAGATTTCTTCAATTTCTACAGCTTTATGCGGTTCCAGCCACATCCCTCGTGTTTTTTGATTCGTGCCGACTGCCATGGATAGTCCCATAAAGACATTGGTGGCAAAAACTCTGTCTGTAATTTCATTCAATTGCACTGAACCATCCATGGATGCAACAAGGGTATCGGTTTTGCTGCGGCTGCCTCGTCCCCAGGTTCGCAGAACTGTCATATTTGTCTCTTTGTATTGCAGATCCAGAGAAAGGGTAGCAAAGAGATCGATTTCGGTGCTGTGTTGCGGAAGCATTGTCCATTCGCCCAGGATATTGTCCGCAGCCAATACCGTTCCGCAGCAAAGCGACAAAAGGAATAATATTATTATTAAATGACGCATTATGATAGCCCTCTTATTTGTTCGATTACGATTACCAGGAAGAGATTCTTTGGAAATATAAACAAATGATGTGATAAATAATATGATAATTGCTGTTTTTTTTTACTCTTCGTTGTCGTGTATTGTATAGCCAAGGCCCTTTTTGGCCCGTTCCGCATGTTTTCTGAGATCATCAATACCGACAACCCGTTCACAGTACGTGCGGCTTTTTTTCAAAATTTTGTAGGTTGCTGAACGATTCCCTCTTTGGGCGTAGAGCATTTTGAGAATTTCGTTTTTATCGATTACGCGAGGGGTGTTTTCAACATCATACCAATCCTTAAAGACGTCTTCCAGAAAGATGATATGTTTCGTTAAGATGGTTTGTTTCTCCTCCATTTTTACGAGTATAATTGCTTTAATAATAACATCTTCCAGTTGCCTTACATTACCAGGCCAGTCATATCCGACGAGTTTGTCAAAGGCTTTATCCGAGATCCTCTTTACCGAGCGAATTTTCAGGCGGTTTGAGTGCTTTTCAAGAAAAAACTGACCAAGCGGGCGAACGTCTTCCTTGCGTTGCCGCAGTGGCGGGATTTTTATGGTTAACGTGGAAAGTCTGTAGAGCAGGTCTTCTCTGAATTTGTTTTGTTTGACCAGAGTGAGAAGATTTTTGTTGGTGGCAACAATGGTTCTCACATCGACGGTATGGGGCATTGCTTCGCCAAGAGGGAGTACCTGGCCCTCCTGGAGAAATCTTAAGAATTTTCCCTGTAATTCCAAAGGCATATCTCCGAGCTCATCAATAAAAATTGTACCTCTATTGGCCATGTCCAGTTTCCCTTCTCTATCTCTGTCAGCACCGGTAAAGGCGCCCTTTTTATAACCAAATAATTCTGATTCAGCAAGCTGGATCGGAATATTCATCGACGATATTTCAATCATGTGTTTGTCTCGTCGTTTGCTTTCATAATGAATTCTTCTTGCGACCAATTCCTTGCCGGTGCCCGAGTCGCCGAGTATGAGGACAGGCAAATCATAGGGTGCAAAATTTAATACATCCTTTTTCACCATCTCCATGGACCGGCTTTTGCCGTAAATAACCGAATATTTTTTGGAATATCTGGTCCGGATAAAATGATCGTAACGTGCATCCGCAATGACTTTTGCAATGAGCTCAGAAATTCGCTTTATTTTGGGTATAATTTCATTGTCTTTAAATTTTTGTGGGTCTTTGGATTCAAGCGTAATAATACCGATACCTTCATTGTTATAAACAATGGGAATGGCCGCACCGCTTTCCACAGGTTCTTTCCACAGCTTGAAAAACCGATAATCGCGTGAAGACTTTGAATTGAATCGTTTGATCTCCTTTTTTTCCAGCGCTTTTAATGAATAGCCGGTGGAGATGTTCAGTTTTTCCGGTTTTTCTACAGCCAGGTTTTCTGTCGTATAGGCGACAATTCCAAGTTTATTTGTTTCCAGGGATTTAATTGAAATTGCCACATATTCCACCCCCGAGGTTTCGTAACACAACGTTAAGAGTTTGTTGGCGACATAGGTCAAAAGCTTGTCCGATTCTCCGATGGCCAAAAGCTTGTCCGCTGTTTCGATCACCTCTCCCAGCTTGAGCGTTATATCCTGAAACCGTTCTGTGCTGATGATGGTATCGAGGGCTGGAGAGGCATAGTTTAAATATGCGTTCAGCAGATCGATGTCTTTTTGTGAAAAAGTATAATGTTCAGTGGATTCGAGAGAGATCACCGCATAAGGTTTGCTGGTGTTTTTGTCCTTTTTTATTATCGGAATGCAGAGGTTCGATTTCACTTTTGGCCAGGTAACGGTGTAATTCAGATGCCCGTAATCAGCGCTGTCTACGTCCGGAAGAATATAGGGTTTTTGTGTTCGAATCACTTTACTGATCACTCCGTTACCCGCCGGGATTTTCCAGAACTTCCTGAGCAGACTTGATGTGTCTGCCTTGCTCCAGCCAAGCACATTTTTTTTATCCACCAGCAAATCTTCGGTAGATTCGTCTACCAACCCGATAAACCCGTACTCTATATTTTGGGGACCCAGTTCAACACAGGTGTGAATAATGTTATATAAAAGCTGACTTTTTGTTTTTATGTTCAACAGTTTTTCGCCTTCTTGAATATACTTTTCTCTCTGTTTTTCAAAACATTGAATTTTCAGATTCGCAACTCGCTCTGCTATCCACCGGGTTATGAACTCAAGCTGACGACTTTGGATCTGTTTCAACTTTTCGAGTTCGATGTAGATGTTCAATACGCCCATAAACTTGTTCAGATAGCGAATTGGAAAAGTGAAAAGAGATAAGGTGGTATTTTTATCATAGGTAATGTCTGCTTCCGAATAGATGGTGTCCTTTTGAATATTATGAATCATCCAGGCGTCAGTTCGATTTTTAAATTTTTCAAAGGACAGATTTTCCGAAAAAGAAAATTTAACATAAACTTTGATTTTTTTCTCTGGCGGATAACAGTAAATGGGAGAGAAGAGATCATTTATATGGTCGTAAAAGAGAGCTGATATGGCAAAGGTATTAAACAGTTTGGAGAGCGCCGAGAAAAGGCTGGAAATAGCGATTTGGTCATTATAATTGGATTTTTTCAGGATCGTTTCGTTAGAAGGAAGGTTCAGCAAAACATCTTCAAATTTCATGTTATGTCCCCTCAAAAAATGCTTTTTAATGCAAAAAATCAGATTAAAATCAAAATCGGAGAGACGATTGTAACCTTATGATTGCATTAACCCGTTGTTAATAATATATATAAAAAAGGTGGTACGGTAATTGCAATTAAAAAAGCAGAACCCAAGATAAAACGAAAAGGAGGAAACGACATGATTTCGACTATCTTCCCGGAACGAATTTCGCACTACTATTTTGACATCACTGGAGAAACAGAGATGCTTCCCATATCCAAATTCAGCTTGTTGATTCATGTTGGAAGTACATAATATGTTACGAAATTTATCGCAAAAATTCAACAGCATAGGAGATCAAATCATGAGTGAATTTATAGGCTTTATAAAGTTTATCATCGCACTGATTTTGTTCACCTCGCTGGCACTTTTGGCATTACTGCTCTACATTGCATTTGAAATCGGATTGTTGGGGCCAGGTAATTTTAATCTGTCTTAATCGCTCATTTGCAGTACAGTGCGACAAGTTTTGTGAGTTTCGGGTTGACAGTTAGTATATTTCAGCGTTATCTTAAAGGTGAGGGGTAACACATCAGAAAAATGTTGAATTAGATGACAGGAATGATCATGTCTAGCAAGTCCAACATCAAGACGTTATTCAGGCATTCGGATGGCGATCAAAATTCGAATGAGTCATTTTGCGAGAATATTGTCGATAATATTCCTGCCGAGATCTCGGTTATTGAAATGGCGGATGGCCCGGAAAAGTTTGATTTGGTTTACGTCAACAAAACCAAGGCGACTGAGTTCGGCCAGACCCTTGAAGAGGTCAGAGGGAAAAAATGTTTTGAGGTTTTTGAACCTTACCGTTCGACAACAAAACGAGAAATGGGTTATTGTAAAAATTGTCCCTCTTACCAGGCATTTATAAATACAGGTAAACATGTTCGGGCGGAATGGCCTTTTAGTCATCCTCTGCGAATGGAAGAGCGTATCGCCAGTATCACGTCCAAACGGATTCCCGGAACGACCAAGGTTATCGAGATTGTACGAGATAGTACAATACGAACCCGTGTTTTCGAGTCCATCATCGAGCTTAGCCGCGCCAAAAGCCTGCATGATATTGAAGAAATATTCTATCGCTGTTTTTTACAGTTAATATATTTTGATCGCTGCCGATTTTATGGGGTTACGAAAAATTCCGAGAATTTTTATCTGCGTGGATTTAAAGCGTCAAAGCCAAATGACGAAAATCGCTTTAAGCGGGATATTGTTGATATACATCTGGATAAAAATGTCATCCTCAATGCGAAAAATTCAAAGCCGGACAGTTATATCCTGAACAATCTTTTTTCCGAACCGCGGCTCTATTATATCATCGAGTTTACTGACAGCCGCCTTCAGGAGAGTAAGTATATTAAACCCGTTCATTTACATGAGTGTTACCTCATTGATGAGCTGGACAAGAAAAACTATCCTGTTTGGGTTGATTTACCATTGGTAAGCTCCGGGCAGGTTTTGGGAAAGATCAGTGTTGATATTAAACTCCGGGAGAATACGGAAATTGATTGGCTGTTTCAGGAATATGATATCCAATTGCTTGGTATTTTTGTCCGCAGTATTGCCCAGGCAATGGAAAACGTCAAGTTATTGGATATCAACGAACTAAAGCGAATCGATGAAATCATGCTTAAGAGTGATGGCAGAGATTTTAACGGAATACTCAATCAAATTTTAAAAGCGGGGTGCAAATATCTGGATATAGATTTTGGCCTGCTGGAAGTTTTGGATGAAAACAATATGCTTAAAATCATAAATCCATTTGATGGCAATGACAAGGTTGACGAAATAGAGTTTGAAAATTCTCTTCTATATTATATAAAAACTCACTTGAAGGCAAAGGAGAATTATCCTGTAGAAATGAATGTCGATGATTATATTCAAATCTATAAGAAGAATCAGGATATTCCCGATATTAGTGAACAGAATGTTTGTCTTATACATCCGATCTTTGACAAGAACGAAGATATCAGGGGTGTTTTTTATTTTGAGGGAAAGGATCAGATATACAGCGAACAAAAAAAGCAACGTATGAAGCTTATCTCCGATTCGACATCCATTGCTCTTAATAATTTATATCAATACAAACAGTTGGAAGAGAAAACCAGACAGGCCACCAGGCATAAAGAAGAGGCCATAAAGAATTTAAAAGAAAAAGAGTCCTTTTTTGAAACCGCAGAACATGAAATGATTGCACCCATTGAACCGATTATGCGGACCTTTGAACTGTTAAAGCGCAGGCTTGGTAATACAATCAGAGGGGATAAAAAGCTGGGAGAGTTGCTGGACGCAGGCAGATTGCATTGTGAATTTTTACGATATGTTTTTGATAATTTTGATTTTTTGAGATCCGATACCATCAGCCTCAGCCTGGATTATAAAAAAATATTCAGCGATGTTATCATACCGGTGATTGAAATTGTAAGAGAATATGCCAAAAGAAATAATATACTTGTTGAATATGTTGGTTATACGAATGTGGAAAAATATATCATGCTTGATGAAACCTATATGAAGCATGTCTTTTTTAATCTATTGCGCAACGCCATACGCTATTCGAACAAGGGCGCTAAAATTTACATTCGGGGGGTTGGGGTTAAAGATGGAATTTCCATCATCGATGTTGAAAATATGGGGATAGGTATTCAGGAAGAGTGGGAGGAAAGGATTTTTGAATTGCATCAACGGGCCGGAAATGCAAAAAAACATTCGAGTGAAGGATCAGGTATTGGCTTGTACATTGCCAGGCGCATTGTTGAGACACACCAGGGAAAAATCTATGTCAAACAAAATCATAATCCAACTATTTTCAGAATCGAATTACCAAAAAATGTTGGGAGAGAAGAATGAACATTATGTGGATTGATGACGACCCCTATAACCTGGAGAGTTCGAAAGAACTCCTGGAATTATACGGAATGGACATCCAGTTTTTTACAAACTATGAAACCGCTCTCGAAAGTTTACGGGTGGGGGATTCCAGGTACGATATTATCATTATGGATGTAATGATGCCTCCGCAGAATTTTTTCAATGTAGAAGAAACAGATGATGGCAGGCGAACCGGAATATTGCTTATACCCCAAGTTCGCAAGATTTATAACGGACCGATTCTGCTTTACTCCGTGTTGCGAAACACCAAGCTTATCGACAATGTTTTAAATAATGATTCCAAAATTGATTATCTGCGCAAACCGGAAAGAATTGAAAATATCATCTCCAAAATCAAATTATTAACACAATAATCTATTTCAATCTGCGTTCATTCCTTTGAAAAAGCACCTAATCTATATCCAGCTGCGGATTGTTGGCTTTGAAGCACGTCAATAGTATTCCCAGTGGCATAAGAATGGAGAATAAAAAGATCATTTTATAGCTTCCACTGAATGTTCTGAAGGCACTAAACAGGACCGGACCAATGGCACTGGCGAATACAAGAATTGACATATAAAACCCGCTGATTTCGCCCAGGTGGTCACGGCCAAAAAATCGCGGAAACACAACCGTCGCGAGGGCCACGAACATTCCGCCCGCGATGCCCTGTCCGATGCTGAAAAGAATACGGCCGCTGACCTGTTCAAAGATGAGCAAACCCAGCAAAGCCGCAATTTGTGCTATCATGGTAACCATCAGCAGCCATTTATGCTGGATTCGGTCGCTAATCCAGTTGCAGAAAAAATTGGAAATAATGCTGAACGGAAAAATCCAGAAAAAAACCAGATAAGACTGGTCGCGTGTCAGGCCTTGTTCTGCCCCGATAGAACTGATGTGGAATGTTACTGCCGTCATGACCAGGGCAACCACTGCCATTCCCAGGCTGAAGGACCAAAATCCCAGGGTCCGAATGGCTTGTGATTTGGTGAATTCTTTTTTGGTCGGGGGGATTCTCGCCTCGAACCTGGCGACTTTTTCTTCGCCGAGATTACCATCCATTTTTAAACCACACGCTTCGGGATTATCCCGATAAAATATCCATCCCAATACCCCCATTCCAACGCCTATACCTGTTGCCAGGATGACGAGGGTTGTTTGCCAACCATATGATTGCACCAGGTTGTTCAAAAATACCGGGGAGGAGTTAAACCCCAGTGAAACGAATACCCCGCTTATTGCTGATGCCAGTCCGCGATGATGATTAAACCATTTGCCTATAGCAACGCGTGAAATCATCGCCAGACATCCCTGACCGAAGAAACGAATGAAGAGAAAGAGGATGGACAATATTATCATGGTAAATAAAAAAGAGCCGGAAAACATCCGTTTTTGAAATAACGGCGCCCGCGAAAGTAAAACCAGACTTGAACCCAGGCCGATTGAAACTATTAGCGTCATTGCCCTTATTCCCATACGATCCAGCCATTTGCCGGCAAAGGGCAGGATAAAGCTGCTTCCTATTGTACCGATCATATAAGCTGTACTAATTTGAACGCGGTTAACAGCCATCGAATTGATAAGAAAGTCTGTAAAGACGCCCACGCCCATGGTTTGTCCGGGTATACTGGCGAGCATTCCGAGTGTGCTGATGAAGACGATAATCCAACCATAAAAAAAAGGGAATTTCGCCGGTGAAATTTGGCGGAATGGCAGGGATTTACAAAGTTTGTTCTTTTTTACTGTTTTTTCCATTATTCTATAACATAGATGTGATTACGGATAATTCGATTTATTCAAATTGCAGATGTTTAGATCAGGACTATGAAAGCGCTGCAGCCGTTTTTTCCCACTACACCATCTAAGATTTTTATCGAATTAAATAATGGGATTTTGCCGCAGATTTTTTTCAGATATTTTTACAGGCCGACAGGCAAAAACCGGCAGGTCTTTTATATGATCAGAAGTAAAATATAAGAAAAATAAATCATACGATCAACAAGGATGAAAAGGTTAAATTATTACCAGCTCTCTCAACGAATGCAATCTGACAAGGCTTGATGATTCTGGCAGGATGATTTCATCAAAACCATTTCCTGCCACATATAGTTGAATATCACGATTTTTGACTGCTTCCCAAATGGCATCTGTTTCCTGTCTTAATTTTTCAGGGTGCTCTACGAACGTGCTGGCAACAATAATTATATCCGGCCCGAAATGCTTGAGAGCGTCTTTTAGGTTGTTTGCAGGTGTAATTTGCCCGCTGTAATAGGTTTGGAATCCTCTTTCTTCCATAATATGTTCGGCCATTTTCAAGCCGATATCGTGTAGTTCGTTGGCCGGATTTAGAAAAAGTATGCTTTGTTGTTTTCGTTTCAACCCTTTTACAAGGCCCTGTAAGCGAATAATGCTGTCACGGATTTTTTGAGTGGCGATATGCTCCCCGATCGGGGTAAGTTCATTATCTTTCCACTTGTCGCCAATTAAATGAAGGACCGGAACCAGCACATCTTCGTAAATTTGCCACAAAGGCGATTTTGTGGTATACAGTTGAATAAGGATCTGCTGTATATTCTGCTGGCTACCCGAAATAGCCTCCCTGAACAGATAGTCGATGATGTAATCAAATTCTTTCTTGAACACCGACATGATCAGTTTGGTATTCATATTTTTATTCAGATCGAAAAGATTTGATTTTGAATTCATACGCTTTTGTTTTTGGCTGAATTGAATAAGATCATCCAATGAAAATCGGCGGTGCCCACCTTTGGTTCGTTGGCAAACCAGGTCTCCGCTGTCGCTCCAGCGTTTGATGGATGAAACATTCACTCCCAATATCTGCGCGGCTTGATCGCTATTTAAAATTTGTAGCTTTCCATTCCTGTGATTGGGTTCAGGCATTCATTGATCCTTTTCTGTATTTTCATAAAAGTCTTTGTCTGTTTACTGTGTCAGAGTTCCAATTGAAAAAGTCGATATAAAGGGTGCCTTTGAAAATTTATTTGGTCTCAGAGATTTTTCGTTCAGTTTGCCTCATTTTTTTCTGTTTAATTTTATAAGAAATACAAATTTTTCGCTAAAAATCAATTGTTGTAACCAGACGATTATTGCTTAAGTAACGTCAAAACTCTGCAAGTGGCGAAAAACATTTAAAAATGAGCGTTTTGAGCGTTTTTTGGGAATTAAATCAAGACATATTTGTTATAGAGTTTAAATCAATTAATCTGGAGCATTTTAATGGAGGACTTGTGAAAAGTCTACACTTAATTCTACTGGTTTTACTTGGGCTCGTGCTTACATTATCAGCTCAAGAAACAGCCCGTTTGCAGGTGATCCACAATGCGGCTGACCCTGCGGCGGCGAGCGTCGATGTTTACCTGGATGGTACATTGCTGCTCGATGATTTCGGCTTTCGGGAGGCAACCGCTTTTATCGATGCGCCTGCCAATACACCGATAAATGTTGGTGTAGCTGCGGGCAACTCGTCATCAGCTGCGGATACGTTAAAGAACTTTGCTTTGACGCTGGAGGCGGGCAAGACTTATCTTGCCATCGCTGATGGTGTTTTAAATCCTGATATTTTTCGCGACAATCCGGATGGCCTGGACATTGGTTTTACGCTTTATCCCTACGACATGGGACGCGAGAGCGGAGAGGATATGTCCAAAGTCGATCTGAATGTGTTTCATGGCTCTACAAATGCGCCGACGGTTGATGTCGTTGCCCGTGGTGTTGGGACTTTGGTCGACAATGCTGCCTATGGTGATTACACCGGCTATTTTTCAGTGCCGGCTGCTTCCTATACGCTGGACAT
>WJMF01000068.1 GCA_014728085.1 Candidatus Zhuqueibacterota bacterium | reverse complement strand
TTTATGAAAAGATTTTGATATGATCGATTATTTGAGACAATTGCTTTCACTTTGCAGCACCCTGTTCCCGGACAAAATAATCATTCACGGGAAGATAGGATTCAGGATGCCAGTCGGCATTAACCGTGGGCAAATGGGTTCTCAACCGTTCCTTGACCGGGTTGTATTTTTCATCACCAGCCAAATTATGCCATTCATTGGGATCGCTGCGGTGATCGTAAAGCTCTTCAGAACCATTTTCATAGCGGCTATAGCGATAGTGCAGCGATCGTATTGAATGGTTGTTGCGCCCATAGGTCGTAATGGCGACATGAGACCAGTCGGCATCCGGATCCTCAATCAATGGTTTCAGCGAATGTCCCTGAAGGGTATTGGGCACACGATAACCGCAAAGATCCACCAGGGTCGGATACATATCGATGAGGCCGGCGGGTTGATTGCAGCGCTGATTTTCAGGCAGACCGGGTCCGGCGATGATCAGCGGTACGTGCGTGGCACGCTCCCACAGGCTGTGCTTGGCAAAACGATTTTTCTCACCGAGATGATAGCCGTGATCAGCCCAGAGAATGATCAGCGTATTATCAGCATACGCGCTGTTGGTAAGGGCTCGAAGAACCACTCCAACCTTGTCATCAACAAAAGCTGTGCTGGCAAGATAGGCATGAACGATATCCTTCCACTGTCCCGTCTCTTGAGCCCACTCTGTCGTAGGCATCATCGGAACCTCATGCAGCCGTTTGGCAATCTCGGGCACATCGTTCATGTCTTCCGGTAAATAGGGCGGTGTGCTGATGGCGTTGCGATCAAAAAGATCAAACCATTTTGCCGGCACATGCCAGGGGACGTGAGGGCGTACAAAGCCACAGGCGAGGAAAAAGGGTTGTTCATGCCTTTCCTGCAGTTTTTGTATGGCCCATTGTGCAAATTTCCAGTCCGGCATTTTTTCATCCGAATCCGGAAACGCCCCCCAGTCAGTCTGAGTACCCGGAGGCTTGCCGAACCATTCCGGGTCGTAATGCATCCGCTCTTCCGGCTTGGGGCCAAAGCGCTCGTGTATGCCGCCGTATTCCTGAAAGGCATTGCCGTCGGTGCCATGAAAGAGTTTGCCCACCCCCATGGTCTTATACCCCTGGCGGGCGAAAAACTGACTGAGGTAAACAGCGTTCGACATGACCTCATTGTTTCTCAAATCTTCATCCTTGATCTGGCCATAGATACCGGTCGTAGAGGGCAACAACCCGCTCATCAACGACGCCCGCGAGGGTCCGCAAATCGGCGCCTGCACGTGGGTGTTTTCGAACAGCGTACCGCGGGCAGCCAGGGCATCGATATTGGGCGTTTTGGTGTCGGGATGACCGTTGAGACATCCGACCCAGTCATTGAGATCATCGATGGCAATAAAAAGAATGTTGGGTTTAGCAGCCCGACTGCTGCAGGAAGACAAAACTGCCGGCAAGCTGAGAGCTGCCGCTGACGCACCGAGGTGTTTGATAAACTGACGGCGTGTTCCAAGCATGACGGATACCTCCTCCTCGTCATTCATATGTTAAAAATTTTTCAGGAATGGTTTGTCTAAAAACCATTGTTTTTAACCACCTGGCTGTACCACTTTGCAGATGATTTTGCGATGCGTTTACCGCTGTCAAAATCGACATAATTGATGCCAAAGCGCTTGGTGAATCCGGATGCCCATTCAAAATTATCCATAAAACTCCACAGGAAATAACCGCGCACATCAACGCCCTGTTCGATGGCGGTGTGGATTTCGTTCAGATAGGCCCGAACAAAATCAATGCGTTCCTGATCATCGACTTTTCCATCGACCACTTTGTCGTCGCGGGTACAGCCATTTTCGGTGATGACGATCGCCGGATGGTCATAGCGCTGGTCGATCCAGTGCAGCAGCTTACGGCACCCCCACGGTACAATCGCCCAGCCCATCGGCGTCAGCGGCCAGGCATCGTTGCGGCTCAGATTGACGTATTGATCTTCGGCAATGCCGCCGTTACCATAGACATCGATGTCGAGCTGTTCCTCCTTTTCAGCATGCGAGGCGTAAAGCGTGGTATAGTGATTGAGACCGAAAAAATCCGAAGAGCCTTTGATCAGATTCAAATCCTTGTCATTGAATCGAGGCAGTTTATCCGGAATTCGCTCCCGCATGGCCGGCGGATAAGCACCCAAATAAATGGGGTCGGCAAACCATCCGAGAAAGAACTCCAGAGCCCGTTGCGCCGCCTCTTTATCCTGTTGAGAATCGGTCAGGGGTTCGCGCCAGTCGCAGTTGTTGGTGATGCCGATCAGACCGCCTTGCTTGTGTTGATATTTCTTGCGGTAGATGTCCACCGCCCCGGCATGAGCGCGTAACAGATGATGTGCTGCAATGTATGGCTCGGTTTTGGACTCGCGTCCGGGAGCAAATACCGCCTGACCGTATCCCAGCATGACCACCACCCAGGCTTCATTCAGCGTGATCCAGCGCTTGACCCGGTCGCCGAAAGCGTCGAAACAGATATCGGCGTATGCCTTAAAAAAATCCGCTATCTTGGGATTCAGCCAACCGTCATATTCAAGCTGCAGGGTTATTGGCAGGTCCCAGTGATAAAGCGTTACCCAGGGTTCAATATCATGTTCCAGCAGCGTGTCGATAAGATCGGAATAAAATTCGATACCCTCTTTATTGGCTTTACCGTGTCCCTGCGGCTGAATACGGGGCCAGGAAAGGGAAAAACGATAAGCCTTTAATCCCTGTTTGGCCATCAGGGCGATATCTTCTTTATAGTTATGATAATGATCACAGGTAACATCGCCGTTGGATGCGTCTATGATTTTGCCCGGCGTGTGAGTAAAAGCGTCCCATATACTCAGGCCTTTGCCTCCCTGCTGCCACCCGCCTTCGATTTGATAACTCGACGTCGCCGTACCCCAGGTAAATAATTGCGGAAATGTTGTCATTTTATTCTCCTTCCTGCCGTTGTTTTCTTCTCTGACTGAGATCTTTCTCGATCCGCATCAATGTATTTTCGTCCAGTTTATAAATCCATACCAATGCCATCAAAAGGAGGCTGATCAAAGCCGGAATAACGCTGACGATGAGGCGCACCCCGATCAGGGCCTCGGCACTGTTGGGCCCGCCTTTTACATAGCCATAAAACGCCAGCACCCACCCGGCCAGAGCACCACCCAGCCCGGAACCGAACTTTATCGCGACCGAACCGGCGGAAAAAATCAGCCCGGTGGCGCGCCGGTTGTTCTGCCATTCCGAATAATCAGCGCTATCGGCCAACATGGCAAAGAACAACACCGGCAACGGGCCGGCAGCGAACTCGCTGATGGTGCCGAAAATAAAAATGGGCACAAGATTATCGGGACTGAGAAAAAAGAGGGGTATGCTGAAAACACCGGAGATAAAGGCGGCCAGAATAAAGAGCACGCGCTTGCCGGTGCGGACGACCAGATATTTGGTGATGGCGGCGCCGATGAGCGATCCGACCAGTCCCAGCACCATATA
>WJMF01000067.1 GCA_014728085.1 Candidatus Zhuqueibacterota bacterium | reverse complement strand
TCCGGCATTATTGGCGGGGCTGGTCGGCACCGGTGCTGCGGGTTTTTGCATTTCCGATACAACATTTCCGGATAAGACAAGACCTGCAGCCTGCTCATCACCCTGTATCGACCCCTTGACGGATATCTCTACCGTATAGATTCCCGCCACCGGGTCGGCGATGAGAATCTGCTCGACATTATCACGAATATTATCCCCCGGAACAGCCGGTCGGGAAGGATCTTCGACATCGAGTGTCCAGGGCTTGTATTCTGTTTCCTGGCCATTCTCTGCCGGACCGCTGATGCGCAAATCGAGATCATTGATCAGAATGATATCTCTGGCATTCAAAGCCGGTTCCATGTTCGGACCGGCCGGATCGGTCCAGCAAAGCGTCGCCTTGAGGGGTTCATCCCCGCTCGCCTT
The DNA here is from genome assembly GCA_014728085.1 of Candidatus Zhuqueibacterota bacterium. Lineage (GTDB taxonomy): Bacteria > Zhuqueibacterota > Zhuqueibacteria > Residuimicrobiales > Oceaniaggregativiventaceae > Oceaniaggregativivens_A. The sequence continues at coordinate 6,613 of WJMF01000067.1, read as the reverse complement.
GATCTGAAACTCCACGGTTTGACCGCTTTGAACGGTAAATTCACGAATATAGGTCCCGCCGCCTGTCGCATGGTCCATGCTGATCAGATCTATCGCCCGGGCGCTGTTCATCACCCCCCAGCCGAACTGATAGTCCGGTCCGGGAGCCGTTCCGGCCTCGTCGGCAGTGTGAATGACCAATGCCTTTATGAGAAAAGAGGGGAGTTTTACCGGGTTGAATAAATCATCAAAATGCTCCTTTAACAGAGCAATAGAGCCGGTCACCGATGGCGTGGCGCTGGAAGTGCCGTTACGGCTAAAATAGCTGTCCGGTCCGTACTTTGAGGTCGAATAAACCCCGAGTCCGTCGGCAACGATATCGGGTTTGATACGCCCGTCATCGGTCGGTCCCCAGCAGCTAAAAGCGGTCATCAGGACATCATCAGGGGAGGAATAGCCATTCTGATAGGGTTTGACAGCTCCAACGGTAAGTACATTTTTGGCGACCGCAAATCCGCTTATGCTGTCATAATCATCACTGCCTCCATCGCGTTCGCGTTCTGCAGTCACCAGTTCCCAGGAGGAGCCATTATAGACCCAGTGTTCTTCAGCTCCATAGGGACCGAGTTCAGAGCGGTCATTGCCCGCAGAAACGACGGCAAGGTATTGAGGCACCTGGTAGGTAAAATCGTCCCACTGCCGGGCACGATCGAGGTAAAATCCGAACTGATAATCCTCTGTTTCGCTGATGGAAGGGTCTCCGTACCAGACATAACGGTCATCGTCAAACAGGTTATAAAACCATCCGGCCTGGGGTCCATAGGAGTGATTGGAAAGCGTCAGATCAACAGCTGCCTGTGCGGCCATCTCAGCCAGATCGCTGTTCCAGTCAAATGAGCGTAACCTCGCTTTAAACGCCATTCCCCTGGCTTTATCGCGGATACCAGCGGCAATCAGGGTGCCGGCGGTATGGGTGGCATGATCGGTGATATTGCTGCTGCCATCGCCCGGTGTGATCCTGCCGGCAAACTCGTTATGGTCGGGATAAACAGCACCCCCTTCCCACATGCCGAGCGTTATCGCATTACCACTAAGAGGATATCCCAAAATACCCTGCGTCCATACCTTATCTGTAGAGATCGTTTCCGCCGCTTTGGCGTTATGAGTGACATAATAGAGTGGGCGGCCATGTTCCATAGCCTGCAACTCGGTAATAACGCCTTCCCTTGTTTCAACGCGAACCGGAAATCCCTGTTCTCTGGCTATGGCGACGGCAGCGGCTCGCTCCGCTTCCATGCTGACCTTCAGGGTTTGTGACAAAAGCTCTGCTTTCTGTAATTGTTGAGATGACACGGGTTGAATGATAAACAAAAAGCTCGTAACGAGAATCAAGATGCGCATAGCAACCTCCAGCAGTGATGTATCAATATTTCTATCAGTATTAGATTATATACGAATCAGTACATATTTTATATCTAAATTCCAGTACCTGACTTTTTCCCGGCTCGTTATCTTTCGATGGCGATTTTGCATCCCCCTTTTTCTGTCTTATGCCAGGAAAGTCTTTTCATTCGCTCGATAAATGCATCGACGCTGAACATTCCAATCACCTTTGCTATCAACGGCAAGGGTAAATCGTCCAGTTTTCGAAAGCGTACACAGGACTTGCCGGCATCATAGCGCTTGCCGGTGGCCAGATATTCCCTTTTAAATTCTCTCTGCTTCTCTTCACCGATATAAACAGCGGTAAGATAAACAGCCATATGATGTTTCTGTGAGGCCAGGGCAGCATACATGAGCGGTTTGCCGTTGCAGTTGTCGGAATATCTCTGCAGCGGCACCTGATAGCAGATCATTCCCCGGTTGATCACCTCTTCAAATTCCGAATCCAGATTGTCGAGAATCACCTGCCGCACCGCTTGCAAAGCCGGTCGTCTCTCCCGGTCGAGTTGAGACAGATATTGTTCTACTGTAGAGGCATTGGATTTCAATCAATTATCTTTCGAATCGCGATTCCAGCTCCGGTGCAAGATCACTGCCGGCTGCTGATAAAACGGTCCTTTTTGTATCCCTGTTCTTTAATCTTTGCGTAAATTCTTTCCTCCTCTTCCCTATCGAGCTGCGGGGTTCGGCTCAGAATCCAGCCGTATTTGCGCTCGGGATGCCCGACCACTGCCCAGCGATACTCGTCGTCAAGGGCGATGATCCAGTAATCCCCCCAGAACAACCGCAGACCCAGCAGGTTGACAAAGCTCACTTTTAAGCGGGCACGGCTTTCGGAATCGACAACCTTGGCGACGCCCTTTGCGATGGTGGTATCGCCGTCAGCTGTTATACAGCTGTTGATGACCCGAATGCGGCCATTCTGCATCAGAGTATATTCAGCGGTGGTATGCCGGGCACATTTGTTCTGAAAGCGGTTCGGAATTCTGGCGATTTCATACCAGAGGCCGGCATAGCGCTTCAGATCGACAGAATCAACCGTGGTGAGCGGCTGTTCAGAAGCAGCGGCCGGTGTCACGACAGCAATCACCAAGAGTAAAAGCAGTGAAGAGAAATAGATTTGCATGGTTATTGAAGAACCTTTCATTTGGCCTGGTGCAAAATCAAGATCACCAAAGCCCTTTGGGAAAATAAAAGAGTAGAATGTAGAACAATATAAATACTCGACAATTCAAAGTCAAGAAAAGCTGCTGTTTTGTTACAGTAACGAACCCGGTCTTCTTTGTGAAGAAATATCTTTTCAGCTTGAAATGAAGGATAAAATAATGTGTTATATCAAAAAAACCGGTCAGGCCAACGCACTTTCGACACCCGAATCCTTGACGAACAAACAGGATGATTTGGTCAGCTCGCTCGCCTGTCGAATAAGATCAAAATCGAGTTTTTCCGCAATCCCGAAAATATTAATATCGGCTCTCGGAGCGGATATTAAAGACTTTTTAAAGCTATCCACAAGTACAAAATAATTGGTTTGCGACGGCATTCTGGCCTGATCGCTGAGAGAATCAAAAAACCGGTAGAGGCGGTTTTTATCGGACGTCTTGTCTGTAACGGTCACCAGGTTAATCGTTGCATTCCAGTTCATCTGCAGATGCAGCGTGATCAATAATGCCAGGTGCCAGTTTGGGCTTTTATCGCGCAACCAGAGATTGATATTTTTTTGCATTCCAAATGCCATACGGGGATGTTGCCGTAAAATCATAGCGCCGAGTTTATATTTGCCTGCATGTGAGACGAGTTCCTGGATAACCTTGTCCTTATGATTTTCTTTTCCCAAAGTGAGGAAAAGGATATTAGGACGAAAGACACCGCCCTTCAGGGTTTGGATCACCAATTTGGCGCCGTGTAAGAAATCATTATCCCCGATGACGGTAGAATTAACCAGGATTCCTTCCTCATGCAGCGGACGTAGCAAATCGTTCAGTTCGTTTTCCAGATGTTCGGTATCATTTTCTTTCACAGTAAATGCAAAAAGAGTGCCCGACGGATAACTGATATTACGGATAAACAGCAAGGGACCGGCCCAAATTTGAGGATCATCGATGGGCACGAGAAGATCGGGTTTCCAGGTGATTTGGTAGCGGGGGAATTTCGCTGCCAGACGTGATGACCGCTGGGCGATGGCGAGAAACAGCCCGCCACGAATATCGCCGCTGCCCTGATTTTCGAGTCCGCGCCTTTCCAGCCAGACATAGAGAGCAACAATAATGCAAATGGCGACAAAGCTGAACACCGGATTGATCAAAAACATGATGGCGCCACATCCGAGAGCGCCGAGAAGAGGAATCAACCGTGGAATTTTGAATGTCGGGCGAAAACTGATGATTTTCATGCTTTGCTGGATAAAGACCACAGCATTGAGCATGCCATAGGTAATCAGGAAAAACATCGTAATGAGGGAGGCAAGCATATCGAGATTACCGGTAATTAGCGCAAGCTCGATGATCAGACCGGTGAAGATAATGGCATTGCGCGGTTCATTTTTAGCGGTCTTTTTGGACAGGGTTTTATAAAAGGGTACGGTTTTTTGGTGTGCCAATGCCTGCAGGATTCGTGGTGCTCCCACCATGCTCCCCAGAGCGGATGAAAGCGTTGCGCCCATAATACCGGCAATGACGACAGGCGCCCACAGAGCCATATCGGCCATGATCAATTGATTCTGCCGCAGCGTCTCGGGTTGTGCCATTTTAGAAAGAAAATATGCCAGACCGATATAAACCACCATAGTTACCAGGATAGCGCTCATGGTACCCAACGGAATCGCCCGCCTGGGATTTTTCAGATCTCCGGATAAATTGGCGCCGGCCATAATGCCGGTAACGGCGGGAAAAAAGATGGCAAAAACCTGCCAGAATCCGGCGTCTTCGAAATTGCCGATCAAATATCCCTGTGCCAGCGGATCGCGCGGGGTAAACAGAAAAGAGATCAGCGACAAACCGATGACCGCCATGATAATAAACTGGACCTTGATGGCAAAGTTGGCACTGATATAAGATATGACCAAAAGCATTATCCAGGCAATGGTTGCGACCAAAATAGCGGGATGCCCGGGAAACATCCAGCGCCAGCTTTCCGTAAATCCGATAATATAGAGTGCTGCTGAAAGGGTCTGTGCAATATAAAACGGAATGCCGATACTGCCACCGGCTTCAAGACCAAGAGACTTGGAAATGATCGAATAAGCGCCGCCGGCGCCGATTTTGATATTCGTCGTAATCGAAGACATGGATAAACCGGTACAGAGAGTCACCGATTTCGCCAGCAAGATGATCAAAACCGCGCCGCCGAAACCGGCATTTCCGACCACCCAGCCAAAACGCAAGTACATAATGACACCCAAAATCGTCAGGACATCAGGTGTAAAGACACCGCCGAATGTACCCAGCTTTCCGTATTGAACCGACTCTTTTTCCTTCCTGCGCATCATTTCTCTCATCATCCAGGCAAAAAATGGGGGTTAAAAAGGAACTTGCACCTTTTTTAATTATTTGCTAATGTATATTGTACAGCATTTTCTGCCTCTAATATACGAGCACATTGAATAAAATCCAAATAAAAACCTGCATCTCTTGCCGGCAACATAGAGGATAAAAACATGCAAACACCGGACAAGCCCCGAATTCTGGTGGTGGAGGACAACAGGGATCAAGCCTTTGTGATTCGCTATTTTCTCAAGAACAAGGGCTACCAGGTGGACTGGTGCAGCACCCCGCAAAGCAGTCTGAAAAACGCCCAAAGCAACCCCTATGATCTGGTGCTATTGGATATCATGCTCAACGCTGAAGAAGATGGATTTTCCCTGTGCCGAAAGTTTAAACAAAACCGGCAGCTCCGCGATATACCCATCATCATGGTCACCGCGCGTACCGCTCCGCGCGACAGAATCAGTGGCCTCGATCTGGGAGCGGATGATTATGTGACCAAGCCGTTTAACCGGGAAGAACTGGCCAGCCGGATCAAAGCCGTTCTCAAGCGCAAGATCTACCAGGATCTGACGCATCGCTACCATGAACTGATAGAAAACAACGACGACCTCGTGCTCTTTCTCAATACAAGCGGTCAAATAGAACATACCAACAAGCGCGCAGAATCCACCCTCCCCCATTTGGTGGCGACAGACCCTCAGCTCGATTTTGTCGAATTGTTTGAGGAAAAAAACGCGGATGAAATTTCATCCGCGCTTTACCGGGCACTGGATGGTGAAGACATTACGGCGCAGAAATGGAAACTCAGCGATACGGAGGAAAAGGTAACCGTAAACGCTCAGCTGATTCCCTTGCGGCATGGCAATCGCATCATCGGTATCGGTTGCATTTTGCGCGACGCCTCCCGCGAGGAGAAAATGTTCCGGCAGCTGGAACAGAATACCGGTGAACTGCGCCGGAAAATCGAAACCACCAGCGCTGCGCTCAGCGACGTCCAACAAAAGCTGGTCATGTCGGAAAAAATGGCGGCAATGGGACAACTCGGTGCCGGCATTGCGCATGAATTCCGCAACCCGCTCAATACAATAAACGCTTCCCTCTACATACTGCGAAAAAAATCCGATCTCACCGATCCGCTGATTAAAAGACACCTCGATCTGATTGAAGAGGAAGTGGACCGTTCAAAACGATTAATCGAGAATCTGCTGGACTTTGCTAAAAAATCCAAAGCCAGGCGCAGCAAAGTCGATGTAAACCGTATTCTCGATCAGATACTGACGCTTTTGGAAAAAGATTTGAAATTATTTAGTATAAAAATTGTTAAAGAATATAACAACATAAAGCCGGCATACATCAATCAGGATGATCTGAAACAAATTTTGCTCAACCTGATCCTGAACGCCAAAGACGCAATGCCGGACGGTGGTACCTTGACTCTGAGGACCGGTATAGAGGATAACAAGGTGGTTGTATTCATCTCGGATAGCGGCAGGGGCATTCCCGAGCCCGATGTAGACAAGATATTCGAACCGTTCTATACCCGTAAGGAAGAAAAAGGCGTCGGAATCGGTCTCTCACTGGTACACTCTGCGATCGAACGCAACAGCGGTTCAATTGATGTGAGGTCGCAGGTAAATAAAGGGACCACCTTTACGCTGCACTTTCCGGCTTTTAGAGAAGATAATGACAACGATTTTATTCAAACC
>WJMF01000066.1 GCA_014728085.1 Candidatus Zhuqueibacterota bacterium | reverse complement strand
CTTGGCGGTTTTATTCATTCTGGACCAGAAGTATAGATCAAAATAACCGCAGAGCGCTGAGAAAAAATAAATAATTTTATAAACTGTTTTTATTGCTATTTTTGATCGGTCTTTAATGATGTATTCATCATTTGGTTTACAATAATGTTCCCGGTCAAGGTATGGAAAAAAGCGATTCCCTCAGAATATTCAGAACACCATGAACCCGGGCTTTCACATACTGTCATAGCATTCCCTTTGCGCTTTTGCGGCTTTGCGCGAGTTTTACAAGGTGGCAGACCAACGGGGTATATGGATCACCTGCAATATGCAGAATATTGATCCGGAAAAACAACTTGCATTTATAAATAGAAATTTTTATATTTTTATCTGTTACATTCTAAAATTACTGCATTGATATAGATCAGGAGTTGATAATGGCCAAGAAATGTCATATTTGCGGCAAGGGACCGATGGTGGGTAACAGTATCAGTCACGCCCACAATTTAAATAAACGCAGATGGATGCCCAATCTGAAAAAACTGCGGATTGTGGAAAAAGGCAGCGTCAAGCGCGCCTATGTCTGTACGCGTTGTATACGATCCGGAAAAGTCGAAAAGGCTTTATAATAGAAAAGGCTCCTCATTTGAGGAGCCTTTTTTTATTCACCCCGCCTGTTGTGCCTAGAACAGATTCCACTTTTTTCGCCTTATCGCAGGAATTTCATAATCTTCATCGCTGAATCCATTTGAATGACTCTTGTAAGAAAAGGTGGGAAGTTTGCTGTCCGGTTTGCGCTTCTCTCCCTCATGTTTTTCCTCCTTCTCAGAGTCTTCTGACCGTTCCGGTGGTTTGGGTGGATGATCATCATCATGTCGCTCACGCGGTTTCTGCCGTTCAGGCCAATTCAGGCGGGGAGTTCTTTTATGCCGTTCTTCTTTTTTTCGTGAAGAGACGAACATTCGCGATTGTGCTGATTGCGACAATCTTTCGCTGATTTGGTCAAGACGATCAACTGCCGGAACCTCGCGATCTGGAATAGTACCGGTTCGCGGCTGTTGATGAGGGGGGCGGTTCAGCCCCGGTATAGGCTTCCTGCCGTTGTGGACGCTAAGCCCTGTGGCGATAACGGTGATGCGTATTTCATCCTTGATGCTCTTGTCTATAACTGCGCCGAAAATAATATTTGCTTCATCTCCGGCTTCATCATAAATGACATTGGTTGCCTTGTTGACTTCATGCAGAGTTAAATTTGGGCCACCCGTGATATTGACCAACACACCCCGTGCACCTGCAATAGAGACATTCTCAAGCATAGGGCTGCGTATCGCATTTTCAGCGGCTTCTTCGGCACGATTCTCACCGCGAGCGGATGCAGACCCCATCAAAGCGTCGCCCATTTCGCTCATCACTGCCCGAACGTCGGCAAAGTCGAGGTTGACCAGACCAGGTATACTGATAAGATCTGAGATACCACGGGTGGCATTAAACAACACTTTATCGGCATATCGAAAGGCATCGTTCAGAGGCGTATCCTCCGGAACGATGCTCAACAATCTTTCATTGGGAACCACGATCAGAGTATCGACGTTTTCCTTCAAACGCGCGATGCCCTCATCTGCGCGGGCAATGCGCTTGGGTCCCTCGAACAAAAAGGGCCGGGTGACAATTCCCACAGTCAATGCACCGATATCCCTGGCGATTTCTCCCACAACCGGGCCCGCACCGGTGCCGGTTCCTCCTCCCATTCCGGCCGTAATAAAAACCATATCAGCATCGGAAAGCGATTCGTAAACCGCATTTCTGTCCTCTTCAACCGCACGCCGCCCTTTCTCGGGATCCGCGCCTGCGCCCAATCCATGCGTGGTCTTGGTTCCGATTCGAATTTTATTCGGCGCTGAACAAACTTCCAGTGCCTGTTCATCCGTATTGATGGCGACAAACTCCACACCCGTTAATCCTTCATGAATCATGCGGTTGATGGCGTTGCATCCTGCTCCACCAACCCCAACCACCTTCATGGTGGCACCGAGGGCTGCAGAATCATCAAAGTCAAATGTGAGATTCATACCCAGCTCCTTTTTTTATAGAAATGAATAGTTGCCTGCTAAATGGTTGTTACACTACCGAACCAGCGTCTGAAACGCTTTTTAATATTATCGAAAACATTGGCTTCCGATATGGGTAAATTGTTTTTCAGCTCATCCTGATGCGTCAGGCCATAATAGACCAGGCCCACACCGGTTGCGCATTGCGGTTTTTGTGCCTCTTCTACCATACCGCCGAACCCTCTTGGTATGCCGAGCTTGACCGGCATGTTAAAAATATCCTCAGCCAGCTCAACCGTACCGGGCAGCAAAGAAGCACCACCGGTAAGCACAACACCCGTCGTCATCAGGTTAATATAATCTGATGTTTTGATCTCTTCATAGGCCAGCGTCAGGATTTCGGCCATGCGCGGCTGAATAATATCCACCAGTACGCCTTTAGAGATGCGCCGTGCCGAGCGTTCATTGACACCATCTACATCAACCAGCGTCTCCTTATCGTCCTCCAGATGCAGGGCGCTACCGTGACGGATTTTCAGTTTTTCAGCCGCCTCAATGGGAGTCCGTAATACGATGGCCATATCATTGGTGACATTGCGTCCGCCCAGAGCCACCACCGAGGTTTGGCGAATACATCCCTCATAAAACATGGCGATATCGGTCGTACCGCCGCCAATATCGATAAGAATGACACCGAGCTCCTTCTCATCATCGGTAAGCACGGAATAACTCGATGCCAGGGGCTCCAGCACGAGGTCCGCAACCGTGTATCCCGCCTTTTCAATGCAGCGATGTATGTTCTGTGCCGACGCAATGGCACCGGTAACGATATGGACTTCTGCTTCCAGCCGCACGCCGTTCATGCCAACCGGATCGCGGATACCGGTTTGCTCATCAACGATAAACTCCTGCGGTAAAATATGGATAATTTCCCTGTCAATAGGGAGGGCCACCGCCTTGGCGGCATCGATGACGCGACGGACATCATCCGAACTTACCTCGCCATTCTCTCCGGAAATAGCGACCACCCCACGGCCGTTGATGCTGCGGATATGATCACCGGCAATACCGGCAAAAACCACATTCACTTCGGCGTCCGCCATCTCTTCCGCCTTTTTCATTGCCATTGATACGGAACGCACCGTCTTCTCGATATCCACCACAACACCATAGCGCAATCCTTCCGAAGGAACCGTTCCTACCCCGATAATATTCAGCTCCCTGTTCTCGCTCACTTCGGCGATAAAGGCCCCGATCTTCGTCGTGCCCATATCCAGACCAGCAATAATTTCAAAATCTTCCATAAAAAACTCCGCACATTATTGGGTTTTATAACGCTTGCTTTAGAACAATTTGACCCTCATAGCGGCTATCGAGATATCTCGCATTGGAAAGCACGTCTGTTGCACCAAATTGTTCCCATAATGACTGTATACAAATCGCCTTGCGCTGAATGTTATCGCGGCCGACGATCACCGGGATCAACTTCACAGAGGCAAAATAGACCAGCAATCCGACTTTTGGATCGATATGGAGTTCCGAAATCTGATGATACAGACCCGGATCCAGCTTCCTGATTTCCTGTAAAAATTGTAACGCCTGTTGTAGTTCCTCCCCGCCGAAAGAGCGGCTCTTGAGGTCGAAATAGAGTTCCGGTGCCGTGATAACCGGAAGCACAGCGTCAGTCTGACGTTGCATCAGCACTCTGCCACATAGATCAACGGTATAGGTGCGATGATGGACAATCGCTGCAAAAGGGACACCGTGGATCTGACTCGATGAAATAAGCTGGTCCACCTCGGGCAAGGAAACCGGTACCAGCACCGGATTTTCTTTGGCCGAAATAAAATTCAATCGCTGCAAAAGGGTATTCCACTGCATGTGCGGTGTTTGCAGCGAAGATTCCATCACACTGTTGTCCCTGACGTCGGGTGAGTGGGCTTTTAACAGTTTCAGTCCAACAGAAAGTCCCACCGTAATCGCCATAAGAAAAGAAAGGGTGCGTTTACCGATTCGCATATAATCCATACGGTCACCTTTTGCGTTTAGATAATTTGCATGATAACATCAACGATCTTTTCGCCTGCGTCGGGACGGGCCATTTCCTTTAAGGCGGCTCTCATTTTTCGCAACCGATCCTGATCCTGAATTAATGCTATGATGGTGTTGTATACTAAATTACTGTTCAGTTCTGCTTCAGTGATCACCACGGCAGCATTGTGTTTCTCCATGACTCTGGCATTATATTCCTGATGATTTTCCGCAGCAATTTTAAGCGGAATCAGCACTGCCGGCAATCTACAAAGCGCAAGCTCCGCCAGGGTTAAAGCACCGGCACGGCAAATCGCCAGATCGCCTGCCGCATACGCCTTGTCCATTTCGTCGATATAAGGATAGAGCCTGACGCGCCTATCGGTCTGACCTATTTTATCCTCAATAGCCGGCCAGTTCTTTTCTCCACAGCTCCAGAGGATTTGAATTCGGGTTTCACTGAGCAAACGATCGAGAATGGCGATCATCGTATCGTTGATAATCCGCGCCCCCTGACTGCCGCCAAAGACCAGCAAAACCGGTCCTTTGTCGATTTTAAAATGTTGCCTTGCCTGCCCGGACTCTATATCCGCGTCCATTTTACGCACCGGATTGCCTGTTATAGAGACATTATCCGCGCTTTGCAGATGGTTGATGACGCTGTCATAAGCGACAAAAACGCGATCAACCCGCCCTGCAAGCAGCCTGGTGGTTAATCCCGGATAGCTGTTTTGTTCCTGTATACATGTGGGTATTTTCAACAGCGTCGCCATAAACATAACCGGGCCGCTGGCATACCCTCCGGTTCCGATACAGACCTGAGGCTTTATTCTGTATAACAAAACAAGACTGTGAATCAAACTCGAAACAAGACGAAAAATTACAGCAATATTCTGCAAAACCGAGCCCCTTTTAAACCCGCGGACCGAGATAAAATGCAGTGGATAACCCCGTGAAGGCACGACGCGGCTTTCGATTCCTTTGGGCGTTCCGATAAAATGAATCTCAGCCGCGTCGAACCTCTTCTTGAGTTCGGCAGCAATTGTCAAAGCCGGATAGAGATGTCCGGCTGTACCACCGGCCGCAAAAACAATTTGCGGATTTTTTCTTTGGGCTTGGGACAAGGGAATTAAAATCTCCTTACATATAATGATCATTTATCGAGTAAACGTTAGCCCATGCTGCTAAAGACCGGACGTTTCAAACGCTTGTTGTATACCTGCCAGTGTTCCTGGCGCGAATAGGATTTTGAACCCTGCATCGAAATATTCAATAAAATACCGACAGCCGCCAAATGCGATACCAGCGCAGAGCCGCCATAACTCATAAAGGGCATCGGAATACCGGTAGTGGGCAAAAGGGCGAGAGCAACAGCGGCGTTGATAAACGCATAAGCACCGATGCATATGCTGATGCCGCCCGCCAAAAGCCGGGCATATCCGTTTGGAGCATACTGGGCAATTCGTATACCGCGATAAAATATGAGACAGAAAAACAACAGCGTCACCGTTGTGCCGATAAAGCCCAGCTCTTCACCTACCACTGAAAAAATAAAATCCTTGTGGGCTTCAGGGAGAAATTCATATTTTTGTTGCCCGTAACCGAGTCCTTTTCCGAGAAAGCCCCCCTCTGCAAAGCTGATTAACGACTGGCGCAAATGCCATCCCGGATCACCGTCTCCCAACAGCATATTGACAAAATTTTCAAAACGAACGAATTGATAGTTGTTCATCCCCATATAAAAGAGTCCGGCAGAAACACAGGAAGTCGCAGCAGCGAGAATGTAACTGATCCTAACTTCTGCAATATAGAACATGGCAAAGGCGATCAGCATAATCAGCGCTGCTGTTCCCAGATCTTTCTCAAAAGCAACAGGGACAACAATAAGGGCAACCAGAAAAAATATTTTCAAAAAGCCACCCCAGAAATTTTCGAGTTTATCACGTTCCGAGGTCAGAACTCTGGCCAACACCAGAATGAGGGCATAACGGGCAAAATCCGATGGTTGTATGGTCATAAAGCCCACATTCATCCAGCGGGAAGCGCCTTTACTGGTCACAACAAACGGCAACGGCAAAAACAGCATGATCAGCAGAGCAAAGCCGAACCAGAAAAACAGTGGTGAAAGAATGAGCCATCGACGGTAATCGACCAGGGCAAAGATCACCATCACCACCACTCCGATGCCCAGCCGAACAATATGCTTTTGCAGATAATGTGCATTATTTTCAAAGAGTTTTTCGGCGCGATAAGAACTCGAAGAATAGACCATATTCATGCCCAAAATGAGGACAATCACGGTGAAAAACAAAAGCAAGAAATCCATGCGCGCCAAATATTTACGATTTATCTGCATTCCGATCACCGAATTTTAAAGGTCGTAAAAGTTAACAATGTTAATAAAATCGCCAAAATCCAAAATCTTACCACTACTTTGGGTTCCGGCCAATTCTTAAGCTCGAAATGGTGATGTATCGGCGCCATGCGAAAAACGCGTTTACCTGTGCGCTTAAAAACCAGAACCTGGATAATGACAGAGAGGCTTTCGAGAACAAAAATACCACAGATCAACACCAGCAAGATTTCCTTTTTTACCAGTACCGCAACGGTGGCAATCGCGCCACCGACAGACAGTGCCCCGGTATCTCCCATAAAGATCTGGGCCGGATAAGTATTATACCATAAAAAGCCGAGCGAGGCGCCGAAAAGCGCGCCGCAATAGACCGCCAGTTCACCGGCATTGGGAAGGTAAAGGATATTGAGATACTGGCTGAAATCGACGCGGCCGCTGACGTAAGCGATACCGGCAAAAGCGGCCGCAGCAATCCCTGTGAGGCCGATAAGCAAACCATCGAGGCCATCCGTAAGATTGCTGCCGTTACTGGTAGCGGTAATCACAAAAGCAACGACGGCGATATAAAAGATACCAAAGTCAAGGGTCAGATTCTTAAAAAAGGGAATAAAGGTCGACGATCGTGCACTTTGTACCTCGGGCAAATAATAGACAATCACACCAACAAACAAACCAAGCGTTATCTGACCGAAGAGTTTATACCGGGCGATCAGACCTTTTGGCAATTTTTTGACGATTTTCAAATAATCATCCATAAACCCCAAAATGCCGAGCCATAGCGTGGAAACCAGAACCAGCCAGACATTCGTCTCTGCAACTTTGGCAAAAAGCAGAGTCGGAATGATAACGCTGATCAGAATGATGATGCCGCCCATACTCGGCGTTCCGCGTTTGCTCAGGTGACTTGCCGGTCCGTCGGCACGAATCTCTTCGCCAATTTGCATTTTTTTCAATCGTCTGATAATCGCAGGCCCGATCAGCAGGCTGATCACAAGTGCCAGTACCGCACTGGATGCCGCCCGGAATGATATATAGCGGAATAAATTGAAAAAAATGTATTGGTCCTTGAGAGGAACCAAAAGATAGTATAGCATATCACTCCCGCTTATAAGGACATTTTATTTTTTAATGCCTCAATAATGGTTTCCATCTGCAATCCGCGCGATCCCTTGACCAGCACGATATCGCCGGGCTGTATTGTGTCATATAGCTCAGCGACCAATGCCTCTTTGCTATCATAGTGTTGAACAGCTGTATATCCGATCTCTTTTGCTTTTGATTTTGCCCAGCGCATCTTATCACCGAAGAGAAAAAGAGAGTGGATATCCAGCGTCTTTGCCAGATCAGCCACCTTTTCGTGCTCGGCACGGCTAAAATCGCCGAGTTCCAGCATATCGCCCAGCACAGCCAGACGCCGGCTGCTGGACTGAATGTGCATATCATTCAGTGTCAACAGAGCCGCTTTCAGGCTGTTTGGGTTGGAATTATAAGCGTCGTTGAGAATGGCAATATCATCATACCATTCCACCTGCATGCGTTTGTCGACCGCTTCAAAACATTGCAGTCTGTTTTGAATCGACTCGCTTGCAACCGAAAAATGTTTTGCCACCGCGGTTGCAGCCAGCGCATTTTCAACATTGTGACGCCCCGGAATGCCGAGCTTGATGGCCCGGTTGTCAAAAAGAAACGTATATTGTGCAAACACATCACACTCCTGAATTGAAGCGGAAACCTCCGCCTGTTCCCGTGTGCCAAAACACAACTTGTGTTTTAATGGAAAGCGCTGCTTGCTCAAAATGGAGTCGTCACAATTATAGATTGCTGTACCGTCGTCGGCTGCAAATGCAAATATTTCCATTTTTGCCTTTGCCACACCTTCAAGTGAATTAAAAAATTCAAGGTGTGCATATCCGATGTTCAGAATAACACATACCGTGGGTTGAACCAGATAACTCAATCGCTTCAGCTCACCAAAATGATTGGTGCCGAGCTCGGTGACCAGGATTTCATGTTCGGGTTCAAGTCCGAACAAGGTCAAGGGCACACCGACATGATTGTTATACGATTTTATATTTTTATGAACTGTAAAGTGCTGCGATAACACATATGCGATCATTTCCTTTGCGGTGGTTTTGCCGGAACTGCCGGTGATCGCTACCACCGGAATATCGAATCCAAGCCGGTATTGCCGCGCCATTTCCTGTAATGCCAGCAGTGTATCATCAACCACCAGGAAAGGCGTGCCGCTGTTAAAATTTTGCTTGTTGCTCTCATACCATGAACGATTGACCACCAGCGCTGTCACCTTGTCGGCAATATCTGCGGTCAGAAATCGATGCGCATCAAACCGTTCACCCCGCAGAGCAAAGAACAATGCATCCCTTACCATCATGCGCGTATCGGTACAAACAGAACTGAATTCAATTTCGGTTCTCTCCGGATCACCCTTCCACTCGGCCTGCAAAGCGGGATGGGAAAGCAAATCGCGTATTTTAAAGGATTTGATCTTCATACCACGACTCAAAACATTGCCAGTTCGTTCACGTTGATGCCTGATTTGCATTTTATAAGCACCGGATCCGACCGACTGATTTCACTTCCGGGTTTCGGCTCCTGAGCATAGACCTTACCACTACCTTCCACCACGGCATGGATATCATGGGCTTTGAGTACGCTGACCGCACTTCTGACAGGTAATCCGCGCACATTGGGCATAATACCGTCATTCTCCCTGACCGTAGAGAGCGTAACCGGATACTGCTGATCATAATATTGATTGTATTTGGGAGATTGGGCGACGACGATGCTGCCATTTCCATGTATGGTAATGGGTAACTTTTCTGCTTTTGCAATATGTACCGCAATTTCCCGTTCAAGACCGATAAAATTCGGAACGCGTTTTTTAACCGTCAATTTGTTAAAATCGAAATAATTCATGCCTTCATAATCGATAATTTGATTGGCAATGCGTCTGAATACCGGTGCAGCAACATCACCGCCATAATAGCTCTTCCTGGGATGATTGATAGCGATAAAAATACACACCTTGGGATCCGCCTTGGGAAAAAAGCCTCCAAAACTGGCGATGTGTTTGTCTACATGATAACCGGCGCCGGATTCCTTGACCATGCGTGCCGTACCGGTTTTACCGCAAATTCCGATACCGGTAATCGCCGCCTTCTTGCCCGTGCCGTTTTCAACGGCCTGACAGAGAAGCTCTTTCATAATTTCAACCGTTTCCTCGTGTAAAACCCGGCGGATCACCTTGGGCTTTTTATTCTCCCATAAAATCTGGTCATCCTTTCTCACCTGCCGGATAATAGTCGGCCTGGTCAAAAGGCCGTCATTGGCAATAACGGCGAACATGTTGCACATTTGCAGTGCAGTCACTGCAATTTCATGTCCATAGGAGATCGCTGCAGGGGTAAAGCCGGACCATTTATCGATGGTCTTAAGGGTCCCCTCGATCTCACCGTGAAGCTCGACACCGGTCTTCATACCAAAACCGAAATCCCGGGCATATTTGTATAGAATATTTTTTTCCGTTTGCAGAGCGGTTTTGGCCATACCGATATTTGAGGATTTTACAAAAACATCCCGCAAGGTGAGATCGCCATAGGGGGCGGTGTCGTGCAGGGTTTCATTCATTAAATGATAACGTCCATGCTCGCAGTAAACCACATCATCGACTGATTTTATGTGTTCATTTAAAATACCACCCAGAATCACGGTTTTAAAGGTAGACCCCGGTTCGAACTGATCGGTAATGGCACGGTTTCGCCAGGTGGAGGGATGAAAATTCGTCGCGTCATTGGGATTAAAATTGGGTTCATTGGCCATCGCCAGAATCTGGCCGGTTTTTGGATTCATAATTATAATGTTGCCACTATTGGCATTATTTTCCACAACAGCGCGGTGCAACGCTTTTTCAGCAATGTCCTGATAAAAATAATCAATGGTCAGAACCAGGTCACTACCATCCTTTGCCGGTTCAATAGGGTATTCGGGTCTTTCGAAGGGATCAATGTTTCCGGAAGCGGTTCTCTGTAATATCGCCCGCCCGGGCTTTCCGCCCAAAATGGATTCGCACGACAGCTCCAGGCCGCTCAATCCCTTGCCTTCAACACCGATAAATCCGATCAGCTGCGATGCCAGCCGCCCCTGAGGATATTCCCGGTTCTGCTCCTGGAAAAGATCGATTCCATTTAATCTGAGCGCTGCAATTTTTTTGCCGATCTGATAATCGACCTGGCGCTCGATAAAACTAAAACTCTCACCTTTATTCAGAATCTTGAGTATTTCATTTTCAGAACTGCCGAGTAAACCAGAGAGCGCAGCGGCATGAGATCTTTTATCGGGAATAAGATTAGAGTAGGCAACAACAGAAACCGTAGGCACGTTCAGAGCAAGGGGTTTCATATGGCGGTCGCGGATCAGACCCCGGCGAGGAAAAAGCTTGACCTGATGCTTGTATTGCTGGGATGCCATCTCCTCAAAATCCTCCCGTTTTAAAATCTGGATATAAACGAGACGAGCTTCCAACACAATCAGAAACAACATTACAACCAAAAAACAGATGAAAAGCCGTTTTTGACCTTTGTTTATCTCTTCTTTCATGCCTCGAACACCCTGTCCCGTTCATTTGTTTGCAAAAACAAAACGCCACCGTTAAACACTCATTTTTTGTGATTCACCTCGAGGCTGATCTTTGGAGCCTTGACTAAACCCAACCGCTTGCGTGCGATAGCAACGATGCGTTCCTCTCTTTTAAGCCACTCTATCCTTGCCGTCAGCAGAGCATTTTCGTTTTCCAGTTTCGTCAACTCTTGTTCCAGCCTGGCATTTTGACGATACATCTGATCAATATGTACACTCTGCCAAACCTTGAGAAAACAAAAAAATGCAAAAACAACAACCCCCCACACCCATATTTTTTTTGTTCTGCTTTTTTTCATTTATAATTTCTCTGCAACCCGAAGTCTGGATGAACGACTTTTCCGGTTTCGCTCAAGTTCTTCCTCCGATGGCGTGGATCCTCTGTCGATAATTTTGAGAATCGGTTTCTTGCCGCAAACGCAAACCGGAATCTCTCTGGAACAAATACAGGGATCGGCACCGTTTTGAAAAAAACGCTTAACAATCCTGTCCTCAAGGCTATGATAACTAACCACGGCCAGACGTCCTTCGGGTCTGAGAACCTCAAACGATTTGTCCAGAAATACGCGCAAGTTCTGTAACTCATCATTCAAAAAAATTCTGATGGCCTGAAATATTCTGGCCAGACTTTTTACCGTATGCTGTCGTACAACCCCCCTGACAATATCCGCCAAATCGGCGGTGGTCTCGATGTTGCGTTTCTTTCGCGCCAGGACAATTGCACGTGCGATTCGGCGACTTGCCCGTTCTTCACCATACTCGAAAAAAATCTGCCGCAGCTTGTCTTCGCTATAGGTATTAACGACCTGTGCGGCGGTGAGCTCATTGCCGGAATCCATGCGCATCGAAAGCGGACCGCTCTTGGAGAAGGTAAAGCCTTTTTGGGGATCAGAGAGTTGCAGAGTCGATACGCCGAGATCAGCGGCCACAGCATCAACGCGATCAAATCCGAATTGATGAGCAACCAAATCGACATTGCGAAAATTTTCCCGCACCGCCTGAAATCGCTCACCAAATGCGGTAAGACGCCGACCGGCCCGCTCTATCGCATCCGGATCCAGATCCAAACCGACAACCCTGCCATCATTTGGCATACGCTGTAAAAAATTGAGACTGTAGCTTCCATCCCCCAGCGTCGCATCGATGGCAGAGTGCGCCTGATTAATTTTTAAAGAACAACAAACCTGTTCAACCATTACCGGAATATGAAACGAAAACGAATTCTGACTCTGCCTATTCATCAGAATCGTCACTCATACCGTACAGATCCCGACTGCCCATAAAATCCTGAACCGCCTGCTCTGAATCATCTTCTTCATTTTGATATATATCGGGATTCCAGATTTCAATAATATTACCGGATCCGACAATAATAACTTCTTTACAATCTTCCAGTTTGGCAAAATGAACAAGATCGGCCGGAACGATAATCCTGCCCTGTTTGTCAAAAACAGCCTCACTGGCGCGTCCCAAAAACTGCCGGCGCAATTTTCGCTTGTTTTTTTCATCGATATTGATTTTCTTAAGAGTATCGCAAAAATACTTCCACTCGTCGGCATGATACCCGGTAATACACGTATCAATGCCGCGGGTGATATATATCTTGTCCCGCTGTGACTCGGGAAAGGCATTGCGAATTTTTGCAGGAATTGCAACGCGCCCGTTGGGATCAAGAGAATTTCGATAATTTCCGTATAATCCGGCCATATTGTAAAGTGCCTAAAGTCACCAAGTTTTACCATGCTTCACCGTTCTTCACCTTAAAATAGCATATGGGCACCAAAAAGTCAAGTAAAAATTCATTCTAAGTGAATATTTTACAGCGGATAACTATATTTAGTAGTCCACAAAAACAAGCGTCTATATACATTCATTTTATGAAAAAAGCAAATTCCTTTTCATTTCTTTTTCTCTATCTGCACCGCTATCGCTGGACTTTATTCCGGGGAATTGTTTTTATTATATTTACAACTGCCTTTCAACTCTTCTCGCCCTGGATTCTAAAATCTGCGATCAACTTTATTGAATTCAATCAGGAAAAATCTCTCGATTTTATCCATGAATGGCTCCATTCACTTTTGCCCGCTGCAAATTCAGTTTCTCTGTTGATCGCTTATGCACTTTTGCTCATTCTGGTTAGCTCGTTTCAGGGGATTTTTCGTTATCTTATGCGCAACACCCTGATCGGGGTATCGCGAAAAATCGAATATGATATCCGCAATGATTATTTTGCACATCTTCAGAGCCTGTCGCTCTCTTTCTATCAGGGACAAAAAACCGGCGATTTGATGGCGCGTGCCACCAATGATCTGGAAGCGGTGCGGTCCATGATGGGCCCCGGCATCATGCACCTGATCTCTACAGTTGTGGTCTTTATTGTCGCCCTGATGTTGATGTTTCGGATCGACTCGCATCTCGCATTGTGGGCACTGGTTCCCCTGCCGTTCATCGCCTTCATTGTAAACCGGCTGTTGAAAAAAATTCATCGGGCATTTAAAAAAATTCAGGAGCAGTTTTCAACCGTCACCGCCAAAGTACAGGAAAATCTTTCCGGCATTCGCATCGTCAAGGCTTATGTACAGGAAAAGCATGAAATCGATGCTTTCAAACTGCAGAATCGGGAACTGGTCGATCGGAATCTCTCACTCGCCTTTATTCGTGCCAATTTGAGATCGGTCATTGAGATACTGGTTGGCATCGGTACCATTATTATTTTGTGGCAGGGTGGTAAACGGGTAATACAGGAAGAGATGAACCTTGGCGAACTGGTGGCTTTTTTCGTCTATTTTAACCTACTTTCCTGGCCGATGATTGCCTTCGGATGGGTACTGAATTTATGGCAGCAGGGCCTGGCGTCCACGGGCCGAATTTTGCAGATCTTCGATACCAAACCGGACATCAGAGACACGCCGCAGACAGACTTTGGTATCCGTACCCTCAGAGGAGAGGTAGAGTTCAGGAATGTCAGCTTTGCGTATTCGGCCGAGAGCCCGATGGTTTTAAAAAATATCAATTTAAAAATTCCGGCCGGCCAAACGCTCGCGATTGTCGGTCCGACCGGATCAGGTAAAACCACCTTGATCAATCTCATTCCCCGACTTTACGACTGCCAGAGCGGTGCTATTTTTATCGACCATCATGATATCAGACGTATTCCTCTGAAGACTCTACGCTCCCATATCGGCTATACGCCACAGGAGACCTTTTTATTCAGCATGTCGATCAGGGAAAATATCGGTTTTGGATTGTGCATGCCATCAATACCGGAAATCGAAAAGGCGACGGAAACGTCACAGATTCGCGCTGATCTGGATCAGTTTCCGGAAGGGTTGGATACGATGGTCGGAGAACGCGGCATCACGTTGTCCGGCGGACAAAAACAGCGCACAGCCATTTCCCGCGCCGTGATTTGTGATCCAACCATTCTCATTTTGGACGATGCCTTGTCAGCCGTCGACACCCATACCGAAGAGGAAATCTTAAATCGCTTGCGCGATCTCATGCAGCACAGAACCAGTATCATTGTGTCACATCGCATCTCCACCGTAAAAGATGCCGATAAAATCATTGTTCTCAGAGAGGGAAAAATTATTGAGCAGGGAACGCACGACACCCTGATTGACCTGAAGGGATATTATCATCAGCTCTACGAAAGACAAATGCTGGAAGCTTCACTGGAAGAATTGTAGATGAATTATCAGGAAGAGGAAATACTGGGCAAAGCGTATGACAGCCAATTGATGAAACGGTTGTTGCGATTTTTAAAGCCCTATCGATTCAAAGTTGTCCTGGCGATCCTGCTGCTGATGGGAACCGCTGCCGCAAATCTCATTGGTCCATATCTGGTCAAGGTGGCGATTGATCAGCATATATCCACTGGTAACCTGTCCGGTCTTGAAAAACTCGTTCTGCTGTACCTCTTGATTCTAATTTTGAGTTTTCTTTTCACCTTTACCCAGGTCTATATGACGCAATGGATCGGACAGAGAGTCATGTATGACATTAGAATGAAAATTTTTTCACATCTGCAACACCTGCCCCTGTCCTTTTTTGACAAAAATCCGGTGGGCCGCATTGTAACCCGCACCACAAATGATGTTGAAACCCTCAACACCATGTTATCCAGTGGTATTGTCAGTGTCTTCGGAGATATCTTTTTGCTGATAGGTATCATCGTTGTGATGATCAATCTGGATTGGCGCCTTGCTCTGGCCACATTTACGGTATTGCCGTTACTTTTTTACGCCTCCATGCTCTTTCGCATAAAGGTGAGAAGGACCTACAGAGACATCCGCACCCGTATCGCCAAAATCAACAGTTATTTGCAGGAAAATATCACCGGTATGTCGGTTGTACAAATTTTTGCCCGTGAGTCCCAAAACTTTAAACATTTCAAATCCCTGAATCGCGGATATCTGGACGCGTACCTGAAGACGATACACTATTATGCTCTCTTTTTTCCGGCGGTCGAATTGATCAGTACCATTGCGTTGGCGCTGATTCTCTGGTATGGTGGTATTCGTATTCTCTCGAATGCGGTGACCATCGGGGTTGTGGTCGCGTTTATTCAATACGCAGAACGATTTTTTCATCCTATTCGCGATCTGTCGGAAAAGTACAATATTTTGCAAAACGCCATGGCCTCGAGCGAGCGGATTTTCAAGCTGCTTGATGAGCCGGAACAGACCATCGAGCCTTTGGAAAAACTCGAGCTTCCCGCTTTGAAAGGAGAAATTGAATTTCAGAATGTCTGGTTTACCTACAACGGCAGGGACTATGTATTAAGAGACGCTTCTTTTAAAATCAAACCGGGAGAAAAGGTCGCGGTAGTCGGCTCGACCGGGGCGGGAAAAACGACGTTGATCAACCTGTTGACGCGAATGTACGAGCCCACGCGGGGAAAGATCCTGCTCGACGGAATCGATATCACCCGCCTGAATGTACATGACTTGCGCAATCGCATCCGCATTGTGCTGCAAAATGTCTTTATTTTTTACGGTTCGATACAATATAACATACGGTTGGGCAATGAGGATATTACGCAAGAAGAGATCGAACAAGCGTCAAAGAATGTCAATGCGCATGATTTCATCAGCACGTTACCGCAAAAATACGACACCTTGCTCACAGAGGGTGGCAGCAATTTATCGGTGGGACAGAAACAGCTTTTATCTTTCGCACGCGCCCTGGTGTGCAATCCGGAAATATTGGTTCTGGACGAAGCTACCTCGAGCGTCGACACTTATACTGAACAATTAATCCAGGGCGCTATCAACAATCTCATGTCGGGTCGCACCTCGCTTATTATCGCGCACAGATTATCGACGATCAAAAATGTCGACTGGATTCTGGTCATCCACAAAGGTGAAATCCGTGAAACCGGAACCCATGAAGAGCTGATACGAAAAAAAGGCGTATACAGCCGTTTGTATCAACTACAGTATTCACTCAATGTTTGATCGCAAAAACGAATCTCGCTCTTTGCAATGCCTTAGACATGAAAATAAAATCATAGACAACTAACATCGTCCCCGGTTCAGGCTATAGATTCGATTTCGGACGTCTCTTGCCAAACTCCAGCGCACAGGGTGCATTTTTGGTAACCAGTTGATCCAGCTTGTCGCACCACAACGCTACAAAAGTGCGGCAACTGTTAGCGCCGTCGACGTGATCCACCCTGGGAAAAGCCGCATATTCACAGTTCAAATCACAGAATTTAATATTGGAGCGGGTAACGCCGGCATTTTGCTTGTCGGACATGGCATCTCTCCCATTGATTGTATATCAGGTGCAACCAAAAATAGATTATAAATTAAAACAACTCGCCCTGAGCTTCTGTATCCACGGGCTGGCTGTTCTCCAGGTCTACAATACGATTCTCCAACGCTTCAATGATCAAAATATGATCACCGGATAAAAGCCGCTCTCCCATCTCATTTTCCAGATGATCAAGCGTATCGTCAAAATTTGCAGCCATTTTCTTTAATTCCTGAATGTTGCTATACCTGGACCAATATGCCTGCCATTCGCTTAAATTTTTGCGAGCCACCAGAGCTCCTCCTTGTCTTAAAGGTTAATTGGATAATTGATGTTTTACCATTTCCTTGCTAAAATGCTTCATCTCATAAAATCGCAATGCAATTACAAAACATTTTTTCCAGATAGAAAGGTCCCGTTTCCAGTCGCGATAAAATCGATTGCAAAGCCCTCCCTGGTCATACAAGTCGTAAATGTTGTTGTTGATGCGTTTTTCATATTTATTGATTTTACGCCAGATCGAAGGTTTTTCCGCTGCGATAAAATCGCAAAACTGCTTAAAGGTTATGCCGTAACGACGATAAAGCACACCAAACTGTTCATTAATCTCCTCCATTGCCACCTGAAAGAGCAAACAGGGATTAAGCTGCCGCACCGCAGTGCTTTTGGTTCTAACCTGAGGTGCTGAAATGACCGTTTCAATCATGAAATCACCTTTTCATCTGTTATCTGTTACACATTTGCATTATCAAGATTTTGCGGATAAATACCGCAACAAAACACACAGCGTTTAAAATCTTCGCAACAACCCTTTGACAATACCGATCACTCTGAAACTCGGATCGTTGCGATCGATATAAATCGGTTGCATGGCTTGATTTTCCGGTTGTAAGCGGATCTTATCCTTTTCCTTAAAAAATCGCTTAACCGTGGCCTCTTCCTCCAGCAGGGCAATAACGACATCACCATTCCGAACCTGAGATGCAGGCTCGACAACCACAAGATCACCGGGCCGAATATCGGCATCGATCATACTGTGGCCCGTGACCCGCAACAAAAAGGTATCGCAACCCGAAACCCAGTTGGCATCGATCAGCAAATCACCCTCTTTATCCTCTACAGCAAGTTCAGGCTCGCCCGCAATAACCCGCCCGACAATGGGCAACGATTTGACATGGCGGCTTTCCGGCAGCTCCGCGACCAAACCCACCGCTCGCGACTTGCCTCGTCCACTCTGAACCAAATGCCCTTTTGACTGCAAAATTTTTAACATCTTATGAATGCCGGCCGTCGATGAATGGCCGAATTTTTCCGCCAACTCACGTACCGTGGGCGGAAAGCCATACTCATTTTGATGGCTCCGAATCGCATCCAATACCCTGGCCTGTTTCTCAGTCAATTTATCCGGCATTTTATCTTGTTTTTTGGTGAACAAATGTTTACTAAAACATACTAAAAAAATGTACATTTGTCAAGTAAAAAATTATTCACCCGCGGATTTGACAAAAAAATAAACAAATGTTCACCTTACAGAGAACTCGTGGGTCAGGCGGCTTTCATTGCCACTGCGGTCGCGCAATAAAAGCAATAGCCGGTGCGGGCCGCTCGACAATGGCTTTCGAACCCGGTATTGCAAGGTTCGCCTTTCGGGATCATACTCCGATATCAAACGGTCACCATCCAGCCACATCACCATATTGGATTCACCGCTGATACCGGAAAGATCATCGCGAAAAACAGCCTTAAAGGTGGGCGTTTTATTCTGCAGGTAGTGTCCATGACCGGGATATAAATATTTTATTACCGGCGGGGTGGTGTCGCGAAGCAAAGAAAATTCACCGAACGAGCCTATCCTTGCCCGAATCTGATTGTAATCCCCCGGTAAATGATTATCAACAAAATTCCAGCCGTTGTTGCGATTACGCCGATATATCGCCAAACGCTGCGGTAAGGTATCGTTTGCCGGATAGGTCAGATAGAGCTCTACCCCCCTGTTCATCGGCACGTCCAGCGGCTGGAACGAATAGATTTTGCCGACATGCTCATACTTATCCCCGTCCTCTATCGGCACGGATTCACTGCGAACGTACATGGTACGAAAAAGAGAATTTGGATGAAACACAATTTTGCATAGATTGTCCTCGGTACGCAACGATTCTTTTATTCCGTATGGCACGGCTCTGAAATACAACCATTCTTTCTGGTATACCTGTTGACCGCTATTATCGAGGTAGCGCAATTCCAGCGGTGTCGGCCCGATGGTCTCTTTTTCCAAATCCCATACCCCGTAAAAGCGGCGGTCATCCTGGCGGACCAGCGTAATATTTTGAGATAAACCATTTGCATACCAGCCGGTACCCTCAGGTATACCTGAAACGTCGTGCGAAGCGGTAAATTGCAAACGGGCAAAGGTATCATAGAATTCGGCGTCCAGGTTAAAAACGAGATCTTGGTGTAATGCCTGAGCAACAGATAGCGAATCATCATGGTTCAGGTTCATCTCGGAAAGTCGCAAGGTCCCCGTCACCCTGCTCTGATTTTGCCAAAAATCACTAATCAGAATCTCAAATGTATGATGCTCGCCGCTCAGATGTTTTATGTTAAAATCCTGATCCCCGGGTGCCGCCGGATCGAGATCGTTGCCAAAAGAGACCACGCCGTGATAAACTTGATCTCCGTTATAAAACGGTAGTTTATTGCCGATATCGCGAAAAAGCTTGTAAAAATATCCATATCCCAAACTGGCCAGGCGATAATCCCGGTCCAGCTTTGCCATACCATTGATGCTGTAGGAAAACGTGTCATAGCGGCTTCTAAAAATTTCCTTGTCATCGATAAAAAAAGCAATCTTGTAGGCACTGAATTTGTTGTGTAT
>WJMF01000065.1 GCA_014728085.1 Candidatus Zhuqueibacterota bacterium | reverse complement strand
TTGGATTTCCCCCGATTCGAGAAAGCGTAAAATCTTGGCCTGGGCCCCCGGACTAAGATCGCCGATCTCATCCAAAAGCATGGTGCCGCCGTCCGCGCTTTTCAATCTGCCGGATTTATTGGTATAAGCTCCTGTAAATGCACCTTTTGTGTGACCAAAGAGTTCGCTTTCGATTAGCGGTTCCGGAATAGCCGGACAATTGAGTTTGACCAATGGCGCGTCCGCGCGCCGGCTCTTGTCGTGGATCGCCTGCGCCACCAACTCCTTGCCGACACCATTTTCGCCGAGAATCAATACCGGCGAATCCACCGGCGCAATAAGGTCGAGCTTTTTAAACAGATTTCGCATGACATCGGATTGCCCCAGCATATGGTAGTGGTGCAGCGTATCGTTTTTCAATTCAACCAGCTGCCGTTTCATCTTTCCCCAGGAAAGCGCATTCCTCACTGTCACCAGAATACGATCGCGCTCGAACGGCTTTTCCAAAAAATCATAGACGCCGATCTTGGTCGCTTCCACCGCCTTTGCAACCGTGGCATAAGCTGATATCAATACAACCGGAACCGAGGAATTTTGCTGCGTCATGCGCCGTGTCAGAGCAATGCCGTCTTCATCCGGCAGATTCAGGTCGAGTAAAACCATATCGATCCGGTTTTGACAAAACAACTCCCAGCCGCCGCTGCCATCCTGCGCCTCGAGAACTGTATATCCCGCTCCGCTCAATATTCGTTTTAATATCTGACAAATCGAAAGATCATCGTCTATGATTAAAATGGACATAATTTGTACCTGTTTTCTAATCCGGCTTGAATATTCTGCGAAAAAGATGCAATCGCCATGCCAGATTTTCAATCCCTTTTAACCGGGCAGACGAAGCGTCACCGTGGTGCCGATACCCGGACGGCTGTCTATAGAAAAACTTCCCTTGTGGATCTGCATGATTTTTTCGACAATACTCAATCCCAATCCGGTGCCCTCTGCCTTGAGGGTGAAATAGGGCTGTTTAACCTTGTCGAGATATTCAGCAGCAATCCCCTTGCCGGTGTCCTGAACTTGTATCTCAATATAAGGCCTGACCGAATCGTTCGTTTCGAAAGATTGAATCAGACGTGTCGAGATCGAAATGGATCCCCTCTTCTCTATGCTCTCCACCGCATTAAAATAGACATTGCGAAACGCAAAGGCAAACTGCTCTTTATCCAGCTGAACCAGCGGCAGATCATCCGCCAGGTCCCAGTCAAGCTGAATGTGCGGCGTTTGATTGACGCTCCATTCCTCCACCCATTGCTGCAGCAATGCATTGATGTCGAGACGCTGCAAAACCGGATGTTCAAACTCGACAAAATGCATAAAACCGTCGGTCATGCGCTTGAGTTTACTCACCTGAGAGGTAATGGCATCGAGATATTCCGGAATCTCGTTATCCTCAAGCTGATACCTGTTCTGCAGCAGAAATTTGAGCTCCTGGGCATTGAGCTTGACGCTGGTGAGGGGATTTTTAATGCCATGCGCCAGACGCTGCGCCACCCGGGCCCAGAGCTTAACCTGCCTGATATGATCCGCTTCTCCGGGATCGGCGAATAAAAGTCCGATAAGGCGTAACGAACGGAAATAGAATGCCCTGATTTCAACCTTTTGCCCCTTTAAAGTTGTCCGGGTAACGCTGTGATGGCGGTTAAGCAAATCCTCGACAGCTTTTACTTGTTCAGGATGATGGCGATGCAGCAACGCAAGAAGATTGCTGCCGTTGACAAGCGACATTTGCAACCACTCGAGCACCTGTTGCCCGGCAAAGTTTACCTCACCCTTCTTTTTCAACAAGAGAACGTGTTCACGAAAACGATTCGGAAGCGACGAAACAAGCTGCAGGAACTGACGGTACAACACACGGCGGTAATAAAAATACGACAACACCCCAAGCAGCGGCAGAAAGATAAACAAAACCACTGTATATCTATTTAAAAACCTTTCAGGTTTGAACGGAAAAATCGATTGCTGCAACTCATAGAGGGTAACCCGTATTCTTTTCGCTGCCGGCGTTTGCATGGCGAGAAAAGAGCGCTTTTCCGCCTTTACAATGCGGGGAAACAGCCTCTCTCCCGTACTGCCGTAGTAAGAGCAGAGCTCGTTCAGCTCGTGGTCGAACACAATCATTTTTTCATCGGTTTGTACCGCAACAATTTCAAATAGACCATCGCCATTTAAATCGACAATGCCATACATTTCCAGTGGCCCGTCATAGCGCCTGGATTGTCTGATCACCTGTAAATCGCCGTTAAAGATACGCATATAGCCATCGCTGTTTCCCATAACGATTTCGTCACGGTCATCTCCGTTCAAATCAGCACATATTTTCAAGTCCTTATCCAGACGGGGACGAAAGCGTTCACCGAACCGCTTTTCCTGTAAAATGTTACCGCTTTCGGCATCGAGAATATAGGCGCGATCCTGGCTTGTTTTTGTTTTGCTGATGGAGTATTGAAAACAAACCACCCGGGGCCGGCCATCGCCGTAAAAATTACCAACATCGGCAAAGGCACCGGTCCAAAAACCGCCGAACCCGCGCTGCCAGATCACCCTGCCATCGCTGCC
>WJMF01000010.1 GCA_014728085.1 Candidatus Zhuqueibacterota bacterium | reverse complement strand
TATTTGTGCCTGTGTTATGAAAGAAGGCAGAATGATTGCGCTTGATTATACTTTTTTAGATGTTCAAAATAATAAACTATCTGCAAACAGCTCTGCCGTATTCGATTCATATATAGATTTACCAAATTCTTATGATGATATCAAATATCATCTCGGTTATGCCTTATACTCCCTGGAAGGTAATGGGAATTTACCCCCTAATATTCCGATTTTCAGCAAAGATACATATAATGGCTATTCAAGAATCAACACAGATTTTGAAATATTTGTCATTGATCCAAATCGAGATCGAATTGACTTACAAATCAATTTTGGAAACGATTATACCTCTCCGTGGGAGGGAAATTATTGGTCAGGTTATAATGCGGATGTTTCATACTCATATTTAAAAGCAGGTGATTATTCTGTTTTGGCCAAAGCAAGTGATGGAAATCTTGAAACGGAATGGTCAAAGAGTGCCAACGCATCAATTACCTTGTCATCGACTCCTGTAATTACAACAACTGACATTGAACCTGCTTTATATAAAAAAGAATATTTGTATCAACTGCAAAGTAACGGTGGTATTGAACCTGTTTCCTGGCAAATTAGAAACGGAGCTTTGCCAAATGGTCTGGTATTAAATTCTGATGAAGGTTCTATTACGGGGGTTCCCTTACAATCCGGTCTCTTTGATTTTTCTGTTTATTGTAAAGATTCCGGAATTCCTCCAATTGCCGATTCTGCAAATTTTCAAATTAAAGTAAATAACCACGAACCGGTCATAACCTCATCGGATACCATTAATACATTTAATAATACACCAATAAAATATAAAACAAATGCAATCGATCCAAATGGAAATTCAATTTCTATTGATTATTTAAACTACCCAAACTGGCTGTCTGTAGTTGATGATACTTTGAGCGGTATCACACCGAATCAAATTTTGGACACATCATTTACCGTAATTGCCTCAGATGGCGATCTTTCTGACACAATGACTGTTTTTATTAGTATTCGGACTAAACCTTTAGCAATAATTTCCGATGATCTCAAAGATGCCGTTTTTATGCAAGCCTATCATGACACACTCAAAGCCGGATTTGGTCTACCGCCCTATGACTGGTCTGTAACTAAAGGGGATTTACCAAAAGGATTAAAATTTGACAGCTCAGGAGTCTTATCGGGCATCCCACATTCATCAGGCGATTTCCAATTCATGGCTCGAGTACAAGATTCGAGTAATCCACCTCAAATAGATTCACTCTTACTGAGCTTAAATGTTATTAACCATCCCCCTCAAATAATGTCCAGCGATACGATTACGATTAGTAGAAATAATGACTTTGTTTATTTTGCTTCTGCGATAGATCCTGACGGAAATACTTTGTTTTATCAGTATAAAAATTATCCGTCGTGGCTATTTGTTACTGATTCATTATTAATAGGCAACGTTCCATCTACTGCTATAGATACATCTTTCATACTAATCGCATCTGATGGTGAATTAATGGATTCAATAAAAGTTGCGATACTTGTAAATGAGCCTTCTTTAATAAAAAATTTGAATCCTCCAGTTCATTTTTTCATGTCCGATAATTACCCCAACCCGTTTAATCCAAGTACGAATATTAAACTAGAGTTACCCAAAAAGGTGAATGTGGATATATCTGTTTATGATATCAATGGAAAATTGATTTCTGAAATTTATAGTGGCCAACTAGTTGCAGGAGAACATAATTTTACCTGGACTGCTGATAACATTTCCTCTGGAATATATTTCATACATTGCCGGGCAGAAAAATTTATTAAAGTTGTGAAATGTACACTTTTAAAATAAATGACATGCTTGGTGGAAATAATATTTTAACATTTTGGATGTCTTTATTGAATAGAAATCCAGCACTTGAATTGAAAGTGACCAAATAATGAACGAATTCGCTAGGCTATATTTAAACGAATTGGAATTTAAATATTACTACTATAACCATAATACTTTTTGTTGAATAAAATCATCTCTACTTTTCATCCGACATCGACGGCGGAGCATCATCAGGTCCGCTACCCCACCGGCTGTTGGGCATTGACCCCATTGTCAATTCCAGCTTGCCGCCCTTGATCAGCTCTTCATGATAAAACAAGGTTTTTTGCAATGGATTGCCGTTGAGTTGCGCTGATTGAATGTAGACATTTTTCGGGCCATTGTTGATTGTTTCGATGACAAATGAGCCTCCTGCATAATACCGATCGCCGAGGTGGATGATGATCCTGTCTTGCTATCTCGATGTAACCGTATCCTTGACCGAATGGTACCAGGTTTTCCACCTCTGCTTCATCGAGTGTAACTGTTGCGGTTTTGTTGCGGCGAGGTCATGGGTTTCATTGCGGTCAGTGTCGATGTCATACAGTTCCCATTCCTGATCATAAAAAACGGCTTTTGTATCCTCTTCCCGTATACCACCACCGTTTCGCCATTTCCAGTACAGCGGTTTATCGCGTTTAATGGGGCGTTGATGCAATGCAGGCACCAGGGTGGTTCCCTGCATAGGTGTAATTTGAGTTCCCTTAAACGTGTTCGGATACTCCGCACCGGTAATGTCGACAAGCGTCGACATGATATCGATAAAATGCACCGGTTGGCGGCAAAATCCGCCCCTGTTTTGAATGTGTCCGGGCCAGTGAATGATAAACGGCGTACAGATACCGCCCTCATGGCTGTAATTTTTCCAATAGCGCAGCGGAGTGTTTTGCACGGTTGCCCACTCTTCTCCCACCGTTTCATAGCTCGCCACTGTGCCAAAATCTTTTATCTTGTCCGACATGACCGCGGGTTTGGTTTCTTCGGCACAGGCGCCATTATCAGATGCAAACATAATCAGTGTATTTTCCAGTTTACCTTGCCGGCGGAGTTTTTCGAGTATGCGGCCGATGTTTTGATCCACCCGGTCCAACATGGCGGCGTAGATTTGCATGCGCAGAATTTCTTTTTGCCGTTCTTCACCCTGAATATCACTCCAGGGGGGTGGTGCAGGCGACTCCGGAAGCGGCGCCTGCCCGGGATCGAAGAGTCCCATTTCAATTTGTCGTTTATATCGTTCATTGCGGATGCTTTGATAGCCGGCATCATAAACGCCGTCATATTTGGCAATATCCTGCGGCCAGGCGTGCAATGGATAATGCGGCGCCGTATAGGCGAGGTAGAGGAAAAAGGGATTTTCCTGTGCTTCCGGTTCATCGAGCCAGGTGAGGGCTCTATCGGTAAAGGCATCGGTGGTATAAAAGTCCTTATCTTCGGGCGTATAGGGATAACAGGTCTTTTCATCATCGCACCAATGGCGCGTGCGTTTGCGGCCCGGTTCCGGTTCTCCCGGCCTTTTGTTGCCGGGATTCCAGAAATTGCAGCAACCGTCGCGCAAGCCGTAATAGTGATCAAATCCACGGTCATAAAGATTTTCAGTGCCGTGATGTTTACCCGATGCCAGCGTGCGATACCCCGCGGTTTTCAGCACTTCACCCAACGTCACCGCATTTTTGATTGCGCCGTGCTTTTCATCCATGTCGCACTGCTGTGCATAAACACCGGTGAGCAAACTGGCGCGTGAGGGAAAGCATTTGGCTGTATTGTAACACTGGGTAAAACGCAGTCCGTTATGGGCAAGATTGTCAATATTGGGTGTTTGGACTTCGCTGCCGTAACAGCCCAAATCGGACCAGCCCATATCATCGACAAGGATAAAGATAATATTGGGCTTTTCAGATAATTTTTTTCTGCAGGAAAGCGTCGTTGACAGCACCAGGCCCGAAAGCGCTAGCGTTCCTTTTGCTGTGAGGTTTAAAAACGATCTTCTGTTGTACAAATTTTTCATCTGACATCCTCTGTTGTTGCCAATGATTTTTATGGGTTCAAATTACGCTTTAAACCCGGCAATATCCGGTGATGGTATTGCGTCTGAGAGACGTTTGGTTTGCAAATCTGTTTGTTTCAGTCGTAAGGTATCGGGATTCCATCATATTTTATCTTTCTCTGAAAAACACATCCACCTGTATTTCTGCAACGAAATCCTGCCGTTTTTATCAAAAACAACCCCTTCCCGCTCCAGACGCCGGCGCTGTTTCTCTCTGCTGTCCGGATCGGGCAGACGGCTGATTTCACCCCTGGCGTTGACCACCCGGTGCCATGGAATTTGCAATGTTGCCGGCAAAGCATGCAGGGCATATCCGACTTGTCGTGCGCCATTGACCAGTCCGGCGAGTCGGGCGATTTGCCCATAAGTGGCGACACATCCAAAGGGGATTTTAGCAATAATATCGTATATTTTACCATAAGCGGATAATGGTCTCTTCATGATTTTCAATATATTAAAGTAAGGGTCGAATTACAAATGTAACCTGTATCAATTTAGCTTCTTCAACTAGTGGTTGGTGAGTTTTTGTCCGGGTATTCAGGTCACTATTTCAATGGAAAATATGGGGAATGCCAAAGGTCAAGCCGGAAATGAGTGATTCCGGGTTTCTGTTTGTGGAACAGGAGGGAGATCGGTTATTATTCATAATCGGCGTATCAAAATGACCAACAGGAACGTCAACGATATGTTATCAGGGCTTTGAATCGATTCTGTTAAAATGCAACAGATCGATACTCGCCACGGTTCGTTCGTATCCCTTGACTTCAAGAATGGCTTCGAAATATTTTGCTCTCGACGCTTTTTTAATGTGGCTGTTGATAAAAGGATCCAGGTAGCGGGGGAGACTTAGAAAATCCACCGCAGCCAGGCAGCCGATATCACGCGTTGATGTAAAAATGGTTATAATATTATTATTTGGACCGGGAAACTTGGCAACCACGGCATAATCGGTTTCATAGGGATTGTTGGAAGGCATGGAAGACAGGGCGTGGTATGCATAGGATGTGTCTGCATCTTCCGGATGATAATATAGATTGTTCGGATGAATTTGATAGGTGAAATGCAGGTCTTTCACCAGCTCACCCAGAATACCAAGCGTTTTAAAGGCGCCGATAAATATGACATTATGATTTTTCAAATCATCCCACTGTAACTGTGAGGATAACTTTAAATCGACCTGGGAATTAAAGGGCGTCAACACGGATGTCATTTCATAAAGGCACCAGGGCGCCAGCTTGCCCAGCAGTGAATGTTCGGTATTAAAAACATACTTTTTATATTCCGGGTGTGTAGCCAAAAACGCTTCAAAATCTTGCAGAGAATTGATTTGGAAATCCCGCACGTACCGGTTTCTGTCAGCCAAATACGAATCCACATATAAAAAATAATCCCCCAATACGATGAGTGTAGGCAAGTCGTCATTCAGGTATTCATGCCAGACCGGGTTGTTGGGTTTAACAGGAATGTGAATGGAGATACCTGATTGTCCGGATTGCAGCAGAAAGACATTCAGAGCAACGCTGAGGACAAGAATGCCCAGTACAGCATACAAGATTTTGCTCTGCTTTTTCCATTTTCGCGGTTTGTATTGATCCCTGAAAACAACTTTGTAATGTCCCTTGGGGATTTCAAATCGTATCTCGTCCTCTTTTCCCTCATAGATATAATAGCTGGCCAGTTTTTTGCGGAGGTTGTGAACGTAGACGCGAACTTTGGTGGTCACATCATTATCGTCTTTAGGATCTGCTTTAAAAACATCATAAGCAATCGTTGAATCCTTGGGAACCTCTCCGTCAAGAGAAGCTTTGACGAGGTATTCCAGGAGCTTTTGGTGCATTTGCGATTCAACGAATTCCTTGCTCTGCAGGATCTTTTCAAGAAATAATGTTATTTTTGTATTATGCATAGAACTCCTGGATTTTTCTGTATAAAATATACCTAATTTTGTATCTGAAATGCAACCTTAAAATAGAGCGATAAACAGAAATAGC
This sequence comes from Candidatus Zhuqueibacterota bacterium, assembly GCA_014728085.1. Taxonomy (GTDB): domain Bacteria; phylum Zhuqueibacterota; class Zhuqueibacteria; order Residuimicrobiales; family Oceaniaggregativiventaceae; genus Oceaniaggregativivens_A. Next base: position 11,758 of record WJMF01000010.1, on the reverse strand, counting down.
AACAATTGCCGCCATCGCCGCAGATCGCACAGCAATCAGGGATTTTTTACGTTATCAACGGCACAGGTACTCTACAGATCGTTAATTCTGTCTGCAAAGGCCATAACAAATTGCTTTAACCCGTAATTACGGGTTATTAACCTTTTTAAATACATAATGTTCCCAATAAATGCCATATCATGACCTGAACCCGGCACTTTACTGCATGTTTTCGCAATGCCTTAATTTACTGTAAATTATAGTCTTGATCTATATAATCAGATGTGGTGATAACCCATCGTATCAGGTTCCAGGGATCAATACATGGTTGCACCCGATAAACGTTGCGAAACGATACTTAACCGGTAACAAACCGTAATTACGTTGAAATAAACCTTATTTTGGCGTATCTCTATGTAGATAACTTTTATGATCACAAAGAATGATTTATCATCAATGTCCTCTTTTCAATCCATAAATCAACTCAAACATTCACCAGCGAAAACACAATACATCTTCCCAATAACGTTGCTTGTAAAAATCAATAATACAAAACACTTTTAAAAACCTGTAACAGGCATTTGTTGAATTTTATTGAAAAATTACAACTTTATTTTTTCATTTCTGATTTGAATCCCGCACTGGTTATCGTTGTATTGTCGGGATCTTCTCGACGCTTCTTCTTCAGATTATTTATCAAGCCCGATGATTGAGCTTTTTTATCGTATTTGTGTTTTAGATTTACCCAACTCACCTTATCATCATTGTGGAGGTTTGAATGGTTAGTGAACGTTCGAAAATTATGTTATGCCGGATTCTGCTTTTATTATTGCCTCTTTTCTTTGCAGGTTCAACCTTTGCCGGAACCACCGGCAAAATCGCGGGAAAAGTTACCGATGCAGAGACCGGTGAACCGCTTCCGGGTACCAATATTCAGCTTGTAGGTACGACAAGGGGAGCGGCTGCAGATGTAAATGGAGAATATTACATAATCAATATTCCTCCTGGACGGTACACGGTACGCGCTTCCATTATGGGATATGTTGCCCAGGAAAAAACAGAGGTCCGTGTCTTTGTTGATAAAACCATCCGCATCGATTTCCAAATGAAGACCAAGGTATTGGAAAGCGAGGAAATCACGGTCAGCGCTTATCGTCCGGACAGAGTCGAAAAGGACCTGACGGCCACCAAACAATCCTATGATGTTGAAATGATTTCGAGCTTGCCGGGTGTGCGGGACGTGGATGATATTATCGATCTGCAGGCCGATGTTGTCGGCGGTCACTTTAGAGGCGGCCGTGCCGGTGAGGCCATCTACCTCGTCGGCGGTGCTGAAATTACCAACCCGCTTACCGGTTCGAATAGCTTTAATCCCATGACGCTCGCTCTGGAACAGGTTGAAGTATATACCAGCGGATTCAGTGCAGAGTACGGCAACGTGCTCTCCGGTGTTGTCAATATGGTTCCCAAAGAATCGGGAAACAAATGGGAGACCCGGCTTGAAGTCTCCAGCACCAATGCGCGATACAATACCTGGGGCGAAAGTGTTGTATCGCCCGATATCATGAAATACTATGATATGCTATATGATCCCGAAGAGTGGATGGTGGGTACCGATCCGACATCCGGTGAACCGATTTACGACTTTTCAGCCATCGGTTTTGCCGGTAATTATATACCCGAACAGGAATTCGGCTGGCCGCTTCCGCCACCCCCCTCCAGGGCTGACACGATGCGGGCCGCCATGCTGTCCAGAAACCTCTTTTTACAGCTGGCAAGACAGGTCGGTATCGATTATGCACAACCGGATTATCGCATGGAATTCTCAACCGGTGGCCCTCTGCATGATAATGTACGCCTGTTTTTAGCCGCCCAGATGAACAGCGCCCAGCCCTCATTGCCGGTACCCCAACGGGACCGCGATACACAGGTTATGAGTAACCTTGTATACCAGATGAACAACAACAACAAATTTCAGTTTATATATAATTTTAGTTACCAATTCGAAAATGATCTGCCCTCATTCTGGAACTGGCTGGAAACGACATTGAGCGTATCAAAAGAGACCGAAACCACCCACCAATACGGCATCTCCTGGAATCATGTTTTCAATCCATCCACTTTTCTGGATATAAGAGTAAACCAGTTGAGAACACATGAGAAGGAACGCATAGAGCTCGCCCAGCCGGATGAAATTTTACAGGGGTATAAAAACGATACGAACTGGCGATTTGGCAAGTCGCCTTCCAATCATACCGGCGGAAAGCCTGCCACATCGCGAGGTTTTAACAAGACCGCTACCACCAACATCGTAACCAGTTTAACCAGCCAGATCGATAACCGTAATATGATCAAAACCGGCCTTCAGTTCAATTATTATGATATGGATGTAGATTATGAGAGCGGTCTTTCCGAAATAAAAAATGTACGCTGGGACCGGTACCGGGTCTTTCCCTATGAGGGTGCCATCTACATACAGGATAAAATGGAGTATGAGGGCTTTATCGCCAATGTTGGTCTGAGATATGATTTCTACAACTTTAATCATGAATATTTCACCAACAAGTATGCACCCTACAGGAATCCGGATTACGATCCGACCGATCCGGAATCGGGCGGATACTATGACCAGGAAAACGCTCCCACTGAGACAACGGGCTTTACCTCTGTTGTGCAACCCCGAATCGGATTTTCCTTTCCGGTTTCAGATAAGACCGCCCTGCACCTCAACTATGGTGTCTTTACGCAGCGGCCAGCTTATCGGTATATTTTCGTCAGCCGCTACAAACTGGAAGGAAATCCGGATTTTGAACGATTGGGAAACCCGTTGCTGGAGCCCGAAAAAACGATCTCATATGATATGGGTATTGTGAGAAAGTTTCCCTTTGGTCTTTCATTGGATGTCAGCGCTTATTATAAGAATGTCAGTAATTTGACCCAATTTGCCCATTATGTCGATCGCGACGGCTTTGTTTATGAAACCTTTGATAACCGCGAATATGCCGACATCAAGGGATTTCATGTCAGCCTGGACAAGAATTATGGCGCCATCCAGGGCGGGATTCGCTACAACTGGGAATCCGCCACCGGTCAGGCCAGCAGTCCGTTTGGCGCAGCGGATGAGGTGGTTCATTATGAAGGCGCTTCCAGCAAGGATGAACTGCGAAATCCAAGGGATATTTATCTCGACTTTAACCGCAAACATAAAGTGGTTGCCAATGTGTTGTACAGGACCAAGGAAAATACCGGTTTTGAAGTTTTTAATTTCAAACCGCTGGCGAATCTGGCTCTCACCGGTGTTTACCGCTTTCTCTCCGGCCGCCCCTTTACCTGGGATACGAGCGGCAAGGGATTGAGAATGAATCAACGAACGCCGGACGAGCATCATCTGCGGCTGCGGATCGAAAAAGGATTCAGCCTCGGAACGATGACCAAACTTACCGCCTATGTCGAGGCCTTTAATGTGCTCAATAAAAAAATCTGGCATTACAACCGAACATTCAGCGAAGCGCCGGACAACCGCTACGACTCGCGCTATATGAACGCCAATCAGGATGTACTGACCGAAACCGAGTTTACGCCCTATGTCACCCGGCTTGAGCCCTATTTGCTGAGCAATAGTCCGAGACATTACCGCTTTGGTGTTTATTTTAAATTTTAACAGATCATGCTTTTTTCGTAAACCCAGTCTACGATTTAAACAAGGAGAAATTGAATGAGAAGGTTTAACATAGTCCATAACTGTATCCGGCTGATGATCATATTGTTGTTTTTACCGGCGATGATCTATACTCAGTCAAGGGATTACAGGATACAGGATAGAGGCATGCTGCATCAGACGCTATACAACACAGGCACGATTGCCAGACCATGGCAATACGGGCAGGCCGGTGAACGCACTGATTTACCTCTCTCCGAATGGCCGCCATACTCCAGAACTGTTGTCGATGGCGTTGAATACAGCGGCCAGCACAATATCATGGGAGCCGGCGTCCATGTCTCTGCCAATGTTAAGGGCCGGCCCGGCCTCGAGAACAGAATCATTTCTACATGCGGGGGGGTTGGCCAGCAACTTCCCGAACTTCCGCTGGGAATTTGGAGTTTTCCTCTATCCATCGAGGAAATTGAAAATTTTCCCATCATACCGGGACCGGATGGACAGGGTATTCTGAATCCCGATTATGACCCGGATGAAGCGGAAGAAATCATCATTTCCAAATGGTCGACGTCGACCGGCATCCAGGTCACCCGGACCTCTCGCTCATGGAGTTATCCTGATTTTGATGATATGATTATATATGAATACGAGCTCGAGCACACAGGCGATACGGATGGGTACACAAGTACTGTCGAACAGGATACGGCGCTTCATGATGTATTATTTGGGTTTCAATACGGCTATGCGACTTCGATGTTTGGTATTCAGCGCAATTATGGTTCGTGGGATTTTGATGCTTACAGCCGCGGTGACGGCAGGAATTTTTACGATCCGGACTATTGGCTCTGTTTTGATCTGGTGATGCAGACCACGGCTGCTGATGTCAATTTTGAAAAGGCCGCCCGACCCGAGCCCACGAAGGAGTATTTTTTCGAATGGGCCGAGACCGGTAAAAACGGCGGTGGTCTTCTAAGCCCACAGGCACCGGGACTCTGTTTTATAAAATGGGATATGGAGCATCTCGCTATCGTCGATCCCGATGATCCGGAAAGAAATGAATCGGAAAAGATCAACTATCTCGGCGAGGACGATCAGGGGAATTATTGGGAACTGGATGAAAACGATCATGTCAGACAGCCCTGGAACTGGAGATGTCCCACCAATAATGCACGCGCTTCTAAATTATTTTTTCGCGCCAATAATATTAATGAAAGATGGGGTGGAAAATTTACGCCCGATCATATCGAATTGTTTGGCTCTCCCGCTGCTTATGGATATCCGCCTCCTCCGGGAGAGACATATCTGGGCAGGGGACGATGCAGCCACACCGAAGCCTGGAACGGCGGTGCGTTTAATGTCGAATTTGGTCCCTATACTCTTGAGCTGGGAGAAAAAATACAGTTTGTAATGGCGGAAGTTATCGGATATGGAGCATCCGCAGGAAAACGGCTCGTCGGCGGAACAGAGGGTGCACCGGATATGCCGGCACCGTCCTGGAATCGTAAAGTGGTCGTTGAAGGTGAGGTCGTCACCGAAAACTATCTCGACGATTACGGTTATCCCGATTATATCAATTCCGATGTCATCACCGTCAATCAGGTCGCCCACAAAGCTTTCGAAGCTTACCTGGGCAGAACCATTGAATATGATTCGGTTCGACAGGGACCCGCTCAGGGTGTCATGTGGCCTGAACATCTGCCGGATCCTGTAGAAAATTCGGACAAGTATAAAATACCGGTGGTGGTTCCGGCACCGGTTATTGTGGTCGAGAATACCCCCACGGCTACGATTAAAATCAGCTGGAATCGCGCCGCTGAAGAGTTTACCCACCCGCGTCTGGAAAATACCATCGAGGCATATAACGTTTATCGAGGCAATGCCGGGCATGGCCCCTGGGACTTGCTGGATTCCTTCCAGGTCGGCGAGGTTGATGAAGAAGGCCTCTATTCGTTTGAGGATATGGATCAAACTTTCAAACTGGGTGAATCAAAGTATTATAGCGTCACATCGGTCGATAATGAAGGCAGGGAGAGCGGTAAAACCAACGTCATCCTGCATGATAAAAACGTGGCTGCTGTATCTGAACTCGATAAAGTTTATGCCGTCCCCAATCCCTTTGTCGGAAAATCAGGTTTTGAAGGCATCGGCATGGATGGAGCCATTGGATTCTATCGGTTACCGGCAAAATGCACCATCAGAATTTTTTCCTATGCCGGTCAGCTCGTAGAAACGATAGAACACGATGATGATATTTTTTCAACCGCCTGGTTTCAGATCAGCCGCAACCGGCAGGACATTGCTTCCGGGGTTTATCCCTATGTCGTTACCACGCCTGATGGAAAACAGACGACAGGCAAATTGGTCATTATCAAATAGACGCTTTTAAAATGAGGTGGATAATCATGATCATTAACAAGTCAGTTTTATTATTGTTGATAATAGTTGCGCTCAGCGGTCAGGGATTTGCCCAGGGCGGTGGTATCCATAAGGTTGGTACCACATCCTTTCAGTTTTTAAAGGTGAGTCCGGATGCAAGATTAACCGCTATGGGGCAAGCCGGTGTTTCAGTGACAAATTCATCACAAGCTGTTTTCAGCAATCCCGGATGCCTCAGCAGAATAGAGGACTTTGATGTATCAATATCCTATATCGACTGGTTGCTCGATATGTCGCATACCGCGGTTTCCGCTGCCAAATCCATTCGGGGAGTCGGTACCTTTGCCCTGCATGCGGTGATATCCGATGTCGGTGAGATAGAGGAAACCAGCGTCGAGTATCTCTTTCGGGATGAGGCGACGGGTTTCTATAATCCCGGATTAACCGGAAACACGTTCAGTCCGGGAACCCAGGTCTTTGGGCTTTCCTTCTCCCGGTATATGACCAACAAGTTCGCCTTTGGTCTCACGGCAAAATATGCCAGAGAAGACCTGGGCGCAAAAAGCGCATCCTCTGTGATATTCGACGGAGGGGTGATCTATAATACCGACTTTCGCTCCCTGCAACTGGCCGCGTCGATTTTAAACTTTGGTCCGGAAATCGAATATATCGATGAAAGCTATCCGCTACCGCAAATATTAACCATCGGTATATCGCTACATATTTTCGCCCCGAACGAGGCCATGTTTTTTCAGATGAATCAAAATAAATTACTGCTCGCCTTTGATATGGTTGAGGCCCGGGACTATGGACAGCAATACCAGCTCGGAATGGAGTATGACTTTAATGAAATGCTGTTTCTCAGAGGCGGTTACAAGATTAACTATGATATTCAGGGCCTGACAATGGGATTTGGCTTGAAATTTTTCAACACCAGAGTGGACTATTCCTACAATGAGTATGGTGAATATTTTGATTCCGTGCATCGGTTCACGATTGGATTTACGAAATAAATGAGGAGTTGGATATGATCATCAAGAGAATTCGAATATATGGAATGACAATCCTGTTTCTTCTGACCTGTTTTTCCAATATTGCCTGGACACAGCACCGGGGGGATAATCTGGCATTTCAGGGATTGTCGATTCCGGAGGGAAACGGCGTTAAAGCCCTGGCCATGGGAAGTGCTTATACCTCTGTTTCAGGAGATGTAAATGCCTTATTTCACAATCCCGCCGGCCTTGGTGGAATTGACAAGGTACAATTTTCATTCGAACTAAATTCCAATAATAAAATATGGCGGGAAAATCAGATATACAGACCCTGCCGTCAGTTTGTTAATGTCGGCTTTATATTAGACGGTCTCTATGTTCCCAAACCGGAGTATAACGGCTGGTACGACTGGGAGGCGTTTTTGGAAGATACAACCCTCGCAGCCGAAGAGCCTCTGCTGGGTACGGATTATTTTAGTGAAGAAGCTGCAGACTGGCAAATCAGTAAAAATGATTTTGACCTCAACAATGTGGCGCTTGCGGTTCCCTTTCAACTCGCAAACCGGTCGATTGTCGTCTCTGCTGCTTATAGCAAAAAATATCAGGTATGGGATTATGATCGCAATCATACCCATCTGGTTCCCCATCCGGGATATACCTATTACGAAGGTCTTTTTGAACGAGTTGTCGACGTCACGGACAGCACCCGAATGTATTGGTCGGATTACGGTCGTGAAAGAAGCGGTAAAATCTGGAACATGACTTTTGGCCTGGCCGTGGAGCTCAATAAATACCTCAAACTGGGACTCTCTATGGAAAGACTTTCCGGAGAAACCGATGACAGACAGGGCCTCAGCAGAGTGGGGTATTTTGATCTCGTTACCTCTAATGAATTTCGTTTTTCCTACGATACCCTGGCTACCCGCACGACCGGAACCTCTGAATTCAGCGCCACAAAATTCAAAATAGGCACCATGATCGAAACCGACCATATCAACGTTGGATTCAGTCTGAGCCCGGGTTACACCCTTGAACGGGACTGGAACTATACCACTGTAACGAGCAGTCCGTCAATGGAATCCAGTACGGTTATGAACGCCGGAATTGATGATTTAAAGATTCCCCTTTCCTATGCGATCGGTTTGAGCATAAATCCGGTAAAGCCGTTTACAATTTCCGCTGATATGCGTAATACCCGATATAGCGAAGCTGAATTCAATTTTGCCTATGGGGATTCGACACACAGAGGCTGGGTCGATCAAACCATATATAGCGTTGGCGTTGATTACACACCGTGGGAGTGGCTCTCGCTATTGGCCGGCTACCGCTATCTTCCTGAAGTTTTTGTCCCGGATGGTGCTGCTCTCAAGGACAGGGGACCTGTTGCTGACAGTTATACCTTTGGCATGAGCCTCAAACTTTTTTATGGCCGATTGAATGCAGCCTATGAAATACGCCGGCTAAAATACTATGATTCCTATCTGAGCAACACGAATTATGTGATGGAAAGCCTGGATAGAATTCTGGTGGGGTATACGATTATGTTATAATAAAAGTGTTTGTGTTCAGGAAAGATAGATACACCACGACTGTTTATGATTAGACACTGTCAATCCAGCCAACTTTTTATTTACATTGGAAAGGAGGAAAACAAAAAAAAGCCTAATTCGTATTATCCGTTATAATCATTTGGAGGTTCTAATGAAAGCAACACATTTTTTTGTTACGATTCTTGCCGTTTTATTGCTATCGGGTTTGAGTTTTTCACAAACCGTCTTGCCGGTTGAAGCCGATGCCGGCCCCGATGCAGATCTCACCGCTGCGCTGGCGGTTGTTAATTCCGGCCAGGTTCCCAATCCGATAATAGAGTTGGTTACCGACGGCGGCGTATACAAGTTGTTTGATGAAGACTCTGTGACGCAAACTGTGACCATCCGTGCAGCAGCAGGATTGACTGAAAAGCCCATGATTATTCCCGGCGACACGCTGGATTGCTTTTTGGAAATTGATGAAGCTCTGCTCATGGAAAGCATCACCTTAACCTTACAAGGCATAAAATTTGATGGTCGATTTGAGGATGGATCGTTAAATCCGTTTGACAACAAGGATTTTATTGCCATCGTCAGAAACGACGCAGCAGACAGGTCGATCCTGCCCAATCTTATCGTAGAAGACTGTGAATTCAGCAATAGTTATCAAAACGCAGCCCCTGAAACGGATAAAGTGGGAAACTTTATCAGGGTTCGTGATTACGGCACGGCCGGCACGATTCGTATTGAAAATTCTACCTTTATGAACAATTGCGATGAAGTCATTTTGGGGCAAAAGGGTAGAGGTAGAGATGGTGTCTTTACCCCGGCTGATACGCTTATTGTCAGGAATTGTACCTTTATCAATGCCGGTAATGGCCCCAAATGTCAGGCCTTGATTGCGGTAAAATGCGATGGCGATTCAACCACGCCCTCTATGAAAATCATCGTTGAAAATATCACAGTCTATAATTCGGATCAACGTTTGGTCACTACGAATGATTGTGATGCAACCGTTGTCAGAAATGTCATTGCCGCCAGTCCGGACACAATGCTTGCCGAGAAGGACAACAGTATTATTGCCATCGAAAAAGCGAGTTCGAGTATCAGTCATATCAATGTGTTTGACGTCGCTTACGCGATGGAAGTGATTCCTGAGGGTGAGGACCCATGGCAGTATATTCTTGACAATGCATTTAGAATATCCGATGGACGCGACACAGGCGGTGAGCCCGGCACACCGGATACGGAAACGATCTGGAACTTTGATCCCATGTTTGCAGATGCCGAAAATCATGATTTTACCCTGATGGCCGGTTCTCCCGCTTATGGCAAAGCCCATGACGGCGGCGCTCTCGGTGATCTGCGTTGGGCAACCAATGCGACATCAGTCGCTGACAGAGGAATCTCAACGCCGAAAGATTTTACCCTTTCACAAAACTATCCCAATCCTTTTAATCCGGTCACAACCATAGATTTTTCTCTGGATAAAAAATCCATGGTAACATTGCAGATATTTGATATAACAGGTGGTCTGGTGGAAACACTGGTCAACGGTCAAAAACAGGCTGGTAATCATACCCTGTCCTGGGATGCCTCTGATGTCGCCAGCGGTACCTATTTTTATCAAATCGATGCGGATGGGCAAAAATTGACCCGTAAAATGGTCTTGTTAAAGTAAAATGGTGTGGTTTACCAAAAAACAAAACACTTTTTAAAAGTGTTATGCCAATGAACACCTAAAAAAAATAAATGGAGATCACCCCGGTGTGATCTCCATTTTTAATGGGAATAGTCACATAGAGTTTGAGATAGATGCCGAAGAATGATTATGAAAAAAGTCCCATGTTGGTCACCATGGCACTACAATAGAGAAAACAAATGAGATTATTTTTTTGCGCGTTGATCATATTTGCGAGTATCCCGCTCTTTGCCAAAGAATATAGGGTTAAGAATGCCGAAGAGATAGAAACTGTCATGGACATGGCTCAACCCGGTGATACCCTGACCATGGTTTCGGGGGTATGGACGGATCAACTCATATCATTTCAGGGTAACGGCGCTGAAGGTGACTCGATCGTTCTACGCGTCGAAAAGCCGGGTCATGTTCTTTTAAACGGAAGGTCCAATCTCAGCATCGGCGGCAGCTATTTAAAGGTCGATGGATTGCGATTTATCGGCGGTTATAACGGCAGCGGTGTGATTACCTTTGATAATGGCAGCCAACACTGTCGTCTCACCAATACGCAGGTTTCCGAGTACAACCCTCCCGGCACAACGATAAGCTATCATTGGGTAAAGATGAATGGTTCGCATCACCGGCTGGACCATTGTTATATTTCCGGACAACGGCATAGTGGGGTTACGGTGCATGCATCATTATCCTCATCTCCGTATGGCCATCACAGAATCGATCACAACCATTTTTCGGACAAGCCGCAAGGTGACGGTAACGGCTATGAAACAATAAAGGTTGCAGCCGGAGCCGAATCTGACCTGGAGGGCAATATTATAGCCGAATATAACTATTTCTATAGATGCAGTGGTGAAGCGGAGATTATCTCCAACAAGTGTCTCAATAATATATATCGGTACAATACCTTTGTGGAGTGCAAGGGAGGCCTGACCTTGCGGCAAGGGATGTATTGCACAGTTGAAGGCAATTATTTTTTCGGCAATGATGTCACCGGAACCCACGGCATCCGCATTACCCACCGCGGACACAAGATTATCAATAATTATTTCCAGGACCTGGGCGGTTCATGGGCTATTTATCTTCATGCCGGAATGGATCACTCGGATTATGTTGTTGGTGGTGGCTGGTATGTAAGAACGGACAGTACTCTCATTGCCCATAATACCATTGTCGATTGTGCCTCAGGTATCTATGTCCGTTCCGGTGATTTTGATGATTCAAGAAATCTTCCTCCGAAAGATAATATCATTGCCAATAATATCATCACCATGGATGACGCGTCGCCTTGCTATATCGATGAAAGCCATACGGGAACAAACCAGTTTTGGCAGGGCAACCTGTTTTATGGCGCCAATCCGGGAGATGTGCCTGATTCAGGCTATGTGGTGAACGATCCGCAGCTCACCCTGTTAAACGATTGGTATCAGATGACAGCGGCCAGTCCGGCCGTTGATGCGGCCGTGGGAAATTATCCGAATGTGATAAAAGATATCGACGGCATCCTTCGGGATGACCTCAAGGATATCGG
>WJMF01000009.1 GCA_014728085.1 Candidatus Zhuqueibacterota bacterium | reverse complement strand
TTTACCCTGACAGATGGGAGAAACTTGGCGACGGGCTCGAAGCCGCAAGCCGCAATCCTCCTCATCTGTCAGGATATGACTTTTTTTGACAATCCAAAGAACTTTTTATGTAGACCATACAAAATTAACATACGAGCCGCCAAGGGTCAGGGACCGGAAACCGGATGACGGGAATGGCCGGTTTCTGACCTCTGTTATCTGATCTTTATATTTTCCATATGTCTCTGTGGCTTTGTGCGATTTCAAGGCTGCTGAAGGCATCGCTCCGGGCCCGAGTCGCGTTAGCGACGGCATGTTTTTAGCAATCCGTCGGTATTCCTGTTTTTCAGTCCCTTTAGGGACGATATACAGACCATACCTCACGCCAAGACGCCAAGCCGCCAAGAGACAGGGATGAGCAACCCGATGATGGAAATGGTTATTTTCTGATCTCTGACCTCTGTTTTCTGGTCTCTTTATTTTCTTTGTGTTTCTGCCATATCGTTTTATAATCCCGAGTTTATTCCTGCTCAACCAAATAATACCCTGTAGGTTTAGGAAAAATCCCTCATCTCATCAATATCATTTTCTTCATTTTTGAAAACCCATTGGTCTTGATCTGGTAGAAATAGACGCCGCTTGGGTAATTTTTTCCGTTAAATGATATCTTGTGGTTGCCGGCGGCTTTTCGGGCATGGAGCAGGGTTTCCAGCTCTTTGCCGAGAATGTCGAAAATTTTCAGGGTTACCATGCCGGCTTTTCGCAGTTCAAATTCTATTTCTGTAACCGGATTGAAGGGATTGGGATAATTTTGATACAGTACATAGTCGTTTACCGTCTGTGATATGGATTCTACAGAGGTTACCGTATCGATGACGGAAAAGGTATTTGTCGCAAAGAGCGTTTCATCCGTCAAACTCTCTATCTTGATTTCATAGTCAGAGCCTGTTGCCAGTCCCGGGTCAATCGACCATTCATAGGCACCGTTGCTCGCCGTGGTATCGACAAGCGCTATTAAAGTACCATTTTTATAGAGCTCGATGATGACCTCTTCTTCGATATTGTCGTTCCATTTGATATAATAATCGAGTCCACGCTGCCAGCTGTCGCTATCTTTGGGGGTTGTTAATTCCAGAAAAGGCGGCTCGGTGGTAAACATATTCACATCCGACCATTCACTTTCTCCGGCGTTATTCAACGATTTTACCCGCCAATAATAGGTCGTGTTTTCTTCAAGATCGTTCAGGGTGAACAGGGCTTCCTTGAGCTGTTGTTGATCAACGAGCAGAGTGCCGAATGTGAAATCTTTGGAGACCTGAAGCGTATAGCTGTTAACATAGCCCACAGGCGTCCATTTCAGATCGAGGGGCAGAGTTTGGTTGACAAAGCCGGAATCCGTTGGCGCAAACAGGTGGGGCGGATAGAGATGGGATTCCAGTGCCGGTGTGGCAAAAATAAATTCGCCGAATTTGACGGATGTGGCAACGAGCCGGCCGGTTACCGGATTGTGGGTTGTCGGCAGCGGCATGAACAATCCCTGTCCCTCGCTCTCGCGCACGTAGACTGTCGTATTCGCCGGATCGGGAAGGTCATAGGTGCCGATGTCAAACTGCACGGTCATATTGATGGATCGAATTGCATAGGGTTCAATGGTTGCTCTCTGTGGATGAACCCGCGGGGCTTTGTCGAAAAATTGCGCGTGAATCGGTGCGGTGTTGTATTTTTGAACCCGAATTTCATTATATCCATCTCCGGCCATGTTGTTTATTTCAATCTCAATGCCGGTGTCGTTTTCCTCTTCTTTAAAGGTATAATCATTCCCTTCTGCAATTTCGGTGATAACGACATCAGCGCAGGGCTTGCCACCGTCAAAGGGGAAGCGGAAGGCGCGATAGCTCTCGATGCCGGGCGGCACGAAAGAGATTTGATGCACGATTTCTCCGGCGGCATTGACTTCGGTAAAAGCCGGGCTCGGTTTGCCGCTGCTGCCACCCCAGCCGATCACGGTGTTGCCGTTTGGCAGGCGTTGGGCGCTGCCGCGGTGCCAGCCCGCGATATCGGTTTCGGGAATGTAACTCCATACCAGCTCGGCAATTTTGTTTTCTTCATCCAGTTTGAACTCGTGCACTTTTGAGGTGCTTTTGCCACGGCGGCCGGCATTGTCATAGATCAGTACATTGCCGTTATCGATGCGGTGAAAAGTGTGTCCGCCTGCATAGCCAACACCCTCTGCGCTGTCTACACCGACAAAGGAAAATTCATTTTCATCTCCTCCCAGATGCCAAATGATTTCCCCGGTTTGCCGGTTGAGTTTTTTTGCCCATTGCGGGGTGGCGATAAAAATGTGGCCATCCGTGTCCAGGTTGATGGTGTTGAGGTGAAACGCGGACACATATTGACCGCCGGAACGCCGGCCCCAGGAATATTCGGAAAAATCATAATGATCCCAGGTGCGCCATTGGAAAACCACGTTTTTGTCCGCATCGAGCTCCTGTACCACACCGCCGGAAACATATGCGGCGGGGTGACCACCGTCGACATATTGACTCATATCCACCTGGGTCAGATAATATCCGAACAAAAGATAATGTCCGTTGGGCAGAATTTGGAAATCATGTGCTTCGGCCACATAGCCGTTTCCCATTTGGACGCTGTCGATGACGGTAAAGCTGCTATCCATGATCATGTGAATGACGTTACCCCCGCCCGTATAGGAGTGGTGTTCGAGAAATTGCGCATAGGTTAAGAGGCCGCTGGGCTGCATTTTGAAATCATAGGCATAGTCGCGTGTCAATTTTTTATAGTAAAACGGAGAACCATCGTTGTTCAGCATCATGAGATAGTAACCGACGCCCTCAACCTCGCTGGCAACGGCCATAAAAATATACCCTTCGCCGACCCGGGTGCTGTCATAACTATCGACGCTGAGCGGCGGAAAGTCCGATGGTAGCGTATCATTGCCCGTTTTTTGCAGCGACAGGGATTTGCTGTGGTAATTGGGCCGGAGTTCGCGGATATATTCGTAGGGATTGGGGGTTTGAGAAAATGGAGCGATTTTAAAGCCAAAGTCTCCAGAAATCGATTCTTCCGCATCAGAAGGAATATCCGATATTGGAACCATCTCAACCCGGATATTTTCACCCGGGGCGAATTTTTGCTTTGGCTTAAAGATTACAGTTTTTTGGTCTGTGGAGAGAATCAGCTCGCCAGTCATGTTGCCGCTAACCGAGCCGGTGAGGCGGATGGCGCCCGGACGCAACAGCTGCTGCACCTGGCTTTGTTCTTTCGGGCGCAGAATAATCGTAGACTCGCGCGAGTTAAACTCTGACCCCGGAACCGGCGATATATACTGTAAGGATTGTATCGATTTTGCCGGTAGAGCAACAGCTGAAATGAAAAGAACGGCTAAAATCAAAAAGTGTCTTTTTCCCATAATATTCTCCTTTTTTGAATTTTATTTGAGTAGGGTCATTTTAATCACTTTGGAATACGTTTTTGAATGGTTTAAAGCCCGTGCCTCCATTCTGCAAAAGTAGACGCCGGATGCCAGAGAAGGCCGGGAAAAGTTCAATTCATAGGTGCCGGCATCTTTAATCGCCACCAGCGGTTTTGCGACGATCTCGCCCAAAACATTAAAAACGGTAACTGTTACCATGCTTTTTTGCGGCAGCGCATAGGCAAGAGTCGTATTGGCATTGAAGGGATTGGGAAAATTATGAGAGAGTTTGAACTTTTTCGGTTTTGAATGTGTCCGATTGGATACCGATGCGTTGATAACCGGTTTTAGGGTAACATTGCTGATATAGACATCGTCTTTGTAGAATCCGCAGTGAAAGGCCAGATCAACATGATAATCGGTGGAATGTTTCATTTGAAAGGTATAGCTATAGTGTTTGAGGGTTGTGGTGAGAAAGGTCGTTCCGATTTTACCATAATCATTCCAGGGTTCAAAGCGTTGTTCGAGCTTTGCATCAATGGGTCGGGGTGAATCCGCCCGGGCATCGAATTCCAGACGATAGTGTTTATTTTTATGCAGCGTGATACCCGATTGTACCAGTTTTATGCTCTGAAAATAGATGCCGGCGCTGTCGATTTTCACATAGTATGTATCATCGTCAGTTATCGAGCCCCGAGCCCGCGCATCTCCTGTCGTTTTCAAGTACCAGAATTTCAGGCCATTCTCAAAATTCCCATTGATGATCATATCATCATCGGGTTCTGCATAGCGAACGAATACGCTATCCTGATTGGAAAATTCGCTTTCCGTTCCGGAATCATCCAATGCTGTTACACGAAAATAGTAGGTTTGCAGGTTTCTCAGATCGGAATAATGTATAAAGGGCTCTTTTGTTATGTCAAAAAGCGCCGTAGGGTTTGGTGTCGTGCCGCCATAGATTTTGTATTTTACGACAGAGTGGTCTTCGAATTTGTTGAATATCAAAGAGACTTTATCAGGATGTGATTCTGCAATTAAATAGGGTTTTAACGCTTTGCCGTTCCAGGGGAAGCGAAAGGTACGGTAACAGGTTGCCGGGGTTACAAAGCCAAGCTCATAAACAACGGTACAATCCGGTTGAACCTGGGTGAGTTTGGGGTATGGCATGGCGGCCCAGTTGATGACCGTGTCACCGTTTGGCAATCTTTGTGCGTTTCCCATGGCATTGCTGTAATAGTCGGGTTCATGACGATACTCCCACACCAGGGTGGCGGTCATGCTGTCGGTATCCAGATGATATTCCACGGCACGGGAAAATGGCGGAGAGTGATAGGTGCCGTTGTCGAAAAGGGTGTAATTGCCGTTGGGCAGGGCGCGGATATCATGCTGATAGGAAAAGCCCGCAGAATCGTTGACAAAGGTGAATTGATTGTTTACACCACCCAGTCGCCAGATGATTTCTCCACTTTGGCGATGGATTTTTGTCACTTCACTTAAATTCCGGCTGGATATCAGGAGATGGCCGTCGTTATCGACATCGATGGTATTCATATGTACATAGTCAATGCTGGCTGCTGTGAGGTCTTCATGAACGGCGTCGCGGATGTTAAAATGATCTTTGCTCGACCATTCAAAGACCACATTTTTTTCCGCATCGAGCTCCTGAATGATGTTGTGAATAACCCTGGCATCGGTATGACCGCCCTCGACGATTTCACTCATGTCCATGGTTTCGATTTTAGCGCCGATGAGCAAGGCATGACCATTGGATGTTAGCTGTAGTTCATGGGAATCGGTAAACACGTCGTTTGCGCATTTGATGGTATCGATAACGGTATAAGTAGAGTCCATGGCCACAAATGCCCAGAGATCGTCTCTGACGTAATGGGTTAAAAGACCATTGGGTTGTACTTTGAAATCATAAGCCCTGTCGGACATTCGTTTATAATAAACCGGTTTACCCGACGGCCGCAGGATCATGATGTAGGGCACGCCGGTTCTGTTGGATAAAAATATAAAACTGGAATCAGAAGATCGGTTGATCTTGATGTCAACATGGGGAAAGTCGGAGGGTAGGGAAACACCTGGAAAAGCAGAGGCGGGCATTTTATTCGAAAAAATTACAAATATAAACAGTATGATGATCCCCTGTACAAGTTTTTGCAAGAATGATCGATTATCGCTTTCGGTTTGACGTTTTTGTCTTCCAAAGACCTGTATGGATTGAAACAAAATAATTCTCTACCTCTATGGACATTAAGCTAGAATTATAATAAAATTATAACTTTATAAGACAAATGCAATGTTTTTCCATACTATTTCTACCGGCAAATTCACCTGTAACCTTTTGTTGCCCTGTAACGTTTTACCTGTGATTCGCCGCAAGTCCCGAAACCTTTATCCTGACGATTCGTAAACGAAAAAAGTATTTTGCTGTCGTATGGATCCATTTGAATATTGAGGCCGATATGACTGTTTTGAGAATAACTGCTTTTATTTTTTTTATATGTTTTAATCATTTGAAGATATTTACTGGTGCGAATATGCTGAAGCGGTAGGTCAGCGCATTTCGGCTTTTGGCAAACTCGCATTTGTCGATTTCAAGCCGTCAGTAAGGGGGCTGAACCTGGAAATTTATCCGGTGGGATTGATGCGGGCGGATTATGCGGGAAACTCTGACTATAAAACCGATGCTGAAGCGGGAATTGATCTTTTTTACAATCCCTCGCAACAGCTGACTCTGCAATTAACCGCAAATCCTGATTTTGCCCAAATCGAGGCGGATCCCTATGACTTTACTATTTCCCGCTATGAGAGTTATTTTCAGGAGCGGCGTCCTTTTTTTACCGAGTGAAATGAGGTGTTCAGAGCCTCGGGAAAGCAGCGCAATATGGGATTTTATCGTCCCCTTGAGCTGTTTTATTCCCGCCGCATCGGCAAACAGTTTGCCGATGGTACAACGGTTCCGATCAACCTGGGCACCAAGGCATTCGGGCGTTACAAGCGGTTTGAATATGGCGGTTTTCTCGCTTTGACCGGGGCAAAGGAATATGTTGAAGATGATTCCGTCTGGTTTGAACCCCGGGCTCAGTTTGTTTCCGGCCGCTTGAAAAAACAGATTATGGACAATTCGTCGGCAGGTATTCTTTTCGTCGGCAAGCGGACAGAGAATAATGTTTACGGCGTTCTGGATATTGATGGTGCCATCCGCGGCACCAATTGGCAGGCTGCCTATCAGTTGGCCCGTTCGATTGAAAACCAAAGGGGCGATTATGCCGCTTCTGTCGGCTTTACTCATGTGCAACAAAACTGGCTTAATGCCGTCCGTGCGCGTTACATTGGAGAGGGTTTCGATATCAGCCAGGTGGGCTATGTCCCCTGGAGGGGTACGACGGAATTTACCTTTCTTCTCGGCCCACGCTGGTATTTTGAACAGGGGAGCGTGCGCTCGATCTTGTTGTACGGTGGTGCGATGCTGAACCATGAAAAAGTGGATGCCTAT
>WJMF01000064.1 GCA_014728085.1 Candidatus Zhuqueibacterota bacterium | reverse complement strand
TTTGATTAATAATTCCCGGCCAGTATCCTATTTTGAAACAAAATCTGACAGCATTTGGTTTGTTGTGGTTTAGCATCTGCCTTTTCTGTCCCTTGTTTCTTTACCTGTTTCATCACTCCTTTTTCGAAAAGATCAAAAGGACATACTATACAAGATTACTGGTTGTTTTTATACCAAGGGAGCGATTTCGCTATAAAATTGAATGATATATAAGAACATTATTTGCCAAAACCTCCTTTACAATCGTTTCATCACATCTCGTTATCCGCTTCCACGTGGGAGCGGAAGCGAAGAGTACTGATTTTTGAAAAAAAATACAAAAAAACACTTGACCTTGAAAAGAAATATTATTGTTTTGGAAGCGCTTCCATAAATATGAGGTATTTGTGCCAAAAACGATTTACGATGTGGCTCGCCAGGCAGGCGTCGGAATCGCTACCGTTTCGCGAGCATTAAACAACCAGCCCAACATCAACAAATCAACCAAAGAAAAGATCCTGCGGATCGCCGGCGAACTGAATTACACCCCTCACGGACTGGCCCGCGGGCTGGCGCGCAAACATACCCATCAAATCGCCGCCGTCGTTCCCTTTTTCTTCAACTATTTTTTCCTTGGTTTACTCAAAAACCTCCAATATCAACTTACCGATCACAATTATGACCTTTTTTTATACAGTGTCGACCGTATAGACAACAAGGAAACCATTTTCGACCGGGTTCTCTTCGAAAGAAAATGCGACGGCGCGCTGATCCTCTCTCTCGGGATTGACGATCTCTATGCCAAAAAATTTCTGCGAGCGAAAATGCCGGTTATCCTGGTCGATAACTATCACCCCCTGCTGGACTCGATTTCCATTGCCAATATTCGAGGAGCCAAAGTGGCTGTTGAACACCTTATTTCGCAGGGATACAAAAAAATTGCTTTAATTAATGGAAGCCTTTCCAGTTATCCTGCCAGGTCCCGACTGGAGGGATATAAAGAAACGTTACAATCTCACAACCTTGTGTGTCGTCCGGAATATGTTGTCAATGCAACCGGCGACATGGCGCAGGATGGTTTCAACGAATCCGCAGGATATGATGCGATGCAAAATCTGATCGCTCTTAACGATGAACGACCGGATGCCGTATTTGTCGCTTCCGATGTTCAAGCTCTCGGAGCCCTGCGTGCTGCCAAAGAATACAATATCCGCATTCCGGAAGATATTGCTGTAATCGGCTTTGATGATATCGATTTTGTAAAATATGTGGGATTAACCACGATGCGACAGCCCGTGCAAAGCATGGCAGAACTGGCGGTCAACCGTCTTTTACAGCGAATCGACAAAAAAACAAGTGATAAATTCCAGGTTGAATTGAATGCTGAATTGGTGATTCGGGAAACCTGTGGCTGTAACAAAGAAGGCTTTCATGCCAACCAAATATGAAACGTATTGATAAAGGTTGTTTATGAAAACACTATCCTCTCTTATCCTGTTTGCACTCATTGTACTTGGCTGTTCGGAAGCAAAGAAACGGATCGATTATTCAGTACCGGAATGGTCTAAAAAGGTAGTATGGTATCAGATTTTTCCCGAACGCTTTTATAACGGCAATCCTCATAATGACCCGCAATTTTCCGATATCATCGGATCCTGGCCTCACGACACCACCTCGGAATGGCATCGTTCCACCTGGACGGCAGATTGGTATGCGCTGGAACCCTGGGAACGGGATGGGCAGGGTTTTTACCACCACGTGCAGCGCCGGCGATATGGCGGCGACCTTGACGGCATCATCAAAAAGCTGGATTATTTGCAGGAACTGGGTGTCAATGCGCTCTATCTCAATCCCGTGTTCGAATCTCCCTCTCTGCACAAATATGACGCCTCCAGTTACCACCATATCGATGATAATTTCGGTCCGAATCCGGAGCTGAACAAAGAACGTATTAAAAGCGAAGATCCCATGGACCCGAAGACCTGGGTCGTCACCAGTGCCGATTCTCTCTTTTTTGAGTTGATAGGCGAATGCCATGATCGAAATATGAAAATTATTATCGATGGGGTCTGGAATCATGTCGGCATGACGTTTTGGGCTTTTAGAGATGTCGTCAAAAACCAGCAGCAATCGCCCTACAAAGACTGGTTTATGATTACCGCCTGGGATGATCCGGAAACAGCGGCATTCGAGTTTGATTACAAGGGATGGTGGGATGTACGCGAACTTCCTGAACTGGTGGAAGATTCAACCGGTTTCCATAGGGACGCCTGGCAGTATATGAAATATTCCATTCAAAAATGGATGGATCCGAACGGCGACGGTGATCCGTCAGACGGTATCGACGGATGGCGACTGGATGTGGCCCCCGAAGTCGGATTCCCCGCCTGGAAAAAATTTCGCGATCATGTTCGCTCTATCAATTCACAGGCTTATTTAAGCGGCGAAATCTGGTGGGATGACGATATACAAAAATGGTTGCAGGGAGATGTTTTCGATGCGGTGATGAATTACAGGTTCGCCCATAACTGTATTCGGTTCTTCGCCAACGAGCAAAATCGTATATCCGTATCCGCCTTTCTTGATGAATTTAACGATATTCGGCAAACCTACCCCAAAGAGAGTCAATACGCCCTGCAAAATTTACTCGATAGTCATGATACCGATCGACTTGCCTCCATGATCATCAATAATGACCGTCCCTACGGTCAAGATCACAGACTCACTGATAATCCTGATTATAAAGTCCGAAAACCCAATGCCGAAGAACGACGTATACAAAAGCTCATGGTTCTTTTTCAGATGACCTGGCTGGGATGTCCCATGGTATATTACGGAGATGAAGCCGGCATGTGGGGCGCGTCGGATCCCGATGAACGCAAGCCCATGTTGTGGCCGGAATTAGAGTATGCTGACGAAACCATCCATCCTTTGGGCAAAAACAGGCCACGTGATAACAATGTGTTCGATCATGACCTCTTTGGTTATTATCAAACCCTGATCAACCTGCGCCAGAGCAACCCGGTGCTGCAAACCGGCGAGCTCGAGATCTATTTGGCGGACGACGACAAAACCCTTCTTGCGTTCCAAAGAATGAACAGCAAGGACACTATGATGGTATGCATCAACAATGACGAGGTTGATCATATTTTTCCCTTGAAAGGAAAAGGAACCCTGTGGACCGATTTTTTGAGCGGACAGGAACACCGGGTTGTGGATGAAACATCTGACATCACCATCCCGGCAAAATCGGGTATGATTTTGGAATTAAAAAGGAGAGATACTCCAAAATGAAAGTAAAATCTTTTCTCTATCTGTTGCTGTTTTTATGTCAAATCGCATATTCAGGCACCACTGGAAAAATCTCCGGCGTGGTGGTGGATGCCTCCACCAATGAACCGCTACCCGGCGCTAATGTCATTGTAGAAGGAACGACGATGGGTGCCGCAACCAACCTGGAGGGGCAATATTCGATTCTAAACGTCCCTCCCGGAGTGTACAGGCTGCGAGCCAGTATGATCGGCTACCAGGAAACCCGGGTGAAAAATGTCAATGTTTCTATTGACTTGACCACCGAGATCAATTTTTCTTTACCAGAGACTGTTCTCGAAATGGGTGAATCAGTCACGATCGTCGCTGAACGTCCGATGGTGGTGAAAGATCTGACCGCATCCACAGCCATTATCGGTGCTGAAGACATGGAGGCGTTACCGGTCACAGAGGTGAATGAAGCCATCGAACTGCAAGCCGGGTTGATCAAGGATGCCGGCGGTGGTCTTCATGTCCGGGGCGGCCGTAGCGGTGAAATCAGTTACTGGGTGGATGGAATCTCCATCACCGATGTATATGACGGCGGTACAGTGGTGGATATCAACAAGAATATGGTGCAGGAACTACAGGTCATCACCGGTGCCTTTAATGCTGAATATGGTCAGGCCATGTCCGGTATCGTTAATATAGCGACCAAGGCGGGAAGCAACCGTTTTGGCGGAAATATTTCTGCCTATTTGGGCGATCATATCAGCAATCACGATAATGCCTTTATGTATATCGACAATATCAATCCGGTGGCGATTCGCAATATCGAGGCGAGCTTGCACGGTTCTATCGTCAAGGACAAGCTCTTTTATTACGCCAATGCCCGCGCGATTCATTTTGACGGCTGGCTCTATGGCCAGCGGCGCTTTAATCCGCATGCCCTGACCAGTACGGTCACTCTTGAAGAAGACTTTGTTCGCAATTATGCGCCTGAATACCTTGAAAACGCCAGGTTTATGGAAAATGGCGGGGTTGGGTTTCAGTACGTTCATGGTTCAAATCCTCATATCGATTCTCTTTCCCTACCCTTTATCTTCGGCGAGACCACCGTCGCCGATCCCGATTCTTTTGCTCACTATTATAATCTCCTCACCAATGCCAATGCCGACGGACGCGGCGATCAGGAATATGCACCGATGAACAGCAACGACAAGCTGTATGGACAATTTAAATTGATCTACAATTTCACCCCTTCCTTAAAACTGTCCTACAGCGCCATTTATGATAACGTTGAATACTCGGATTTTGAGCGCGACTATTTATACAACCCGAACGGTGCCCTGAACCGGTTTCGCACCGGTTTGTCAAACTTTTTTCAGGTAACCCATGTAGTGAGCGACAAAACCTTTTACAAGCTGGGAGTAGCCAACTTTCAAAAAACCTATAAACATTACGTCTATGAGAACCGGAACGATTCCCGTTATGTTCACCCGGATATGGGAATTCAGCAAGCCTATAGCTTTAAAACCGCAGGCACCGATCTGTCTCACTTTAAACGCCAGACCAATACAATGCTGGCCAAGCTGGATTTAACCAGTCAGATCACCAACACGCATCAAGTCAAAGCCGGAGTGGAGATTCGACAGCATCGGGTGGAACAGGAGGATATCAGCCTGCGTCCGGTCGAATCAGACGCCCGTATAGATCCCTTTATAGAGGGTACATTTATCGACACCCGGGTCATGCCTCAAAGCAGTATATACTATAGTTCATACAAACACAAACCGGCAGAATTCAGCGCCTATATCCAGGACAAGATGGAATTCAAAAAGATGATCGTCAATGTGGGGGTGCGCATGGATTACTTTGAACCGGATGGCGTCATTTTGTCCGATCCCAGCGATCCGTCGATCTACAATCCGATCCGGCCGGAAAACCGCTATTACGATTATGGCACCGATGGTGTTCCCAATACCCATGATTCCGATGGCAGCGAAAACAATAATATTTGGGATGAAGGAGAACCGGAAGTTAGCCTGGCCGAGCGGCAGGCATATTGGTACAAAGACGCCACCTCAAAATTTGCCGTCAGTCCCAGGCTGGGAGTCTCGTTCCCTATTACCGAGCGCGGTGTGTTTCATTTTTCCTACGGTCACTTTTTTCAGATTCCCAGATTCGAACGCCTTTATCAGAATCCCGATTTTGAAATGGAATCGGGAACCGGCAATGTCGGCGTCATCGGCAATGCCGATCTGGAACCGGAACAGACGGTAAGCGGAGAAATCGGCTTGCAGCAACAAATTACCGACGATATCAGCATCGGTATCACCGGCTATTTTCGCGACATACGCAATCTGGCCGGTACGCGGGCTGAAGAAATCGAGCTCTTTGGAGGAGCGGCCAAGTATTCCAAATTTGTCAACAGCGACTTTGGACTGGTCAAAGGACTCGTGCTCTCGGTCAACAAACGATTTTCCGGAGGTTTGTCCGCATCCTTTGATTATACCTTGCAACAGGCCAAAGGCAGCAATTCCGATCCTGAGCAGGCCAGAAATGCGCTTGACGGCGGATCGCTTCCCGAGGTTCAGCTCACTCCCCTGAACTGGGATCAAAAACATACCATAAACGGCACGGTCTCCTACAATGGGCCAAGCTGGGGAGTAAGCCTGATCGGACAGTGGGGAAGCGGGTTGCCCTACACACCGAGGCAGTCTCAGGACATCACGGCGCTTCTGACCAACAGTCAGCGCAAACCGACGACATATAATCTTGATCTCAGAGCTTATAAAGAGATTAAATTCGGGCCCGGAGGATTGACTTTCTTCCTTCGCATTCAGAATCTCTTTGATACCATGAATGAACTCAATGTTTATGATACCACGGGGCGGGCCGGTTATACTCTGGATCAACAGATTGCAGAAGCGACCAATCCCATGGAAATCATCAATTCACTCGACCAGTGGTTCAGCAATCCGACGCACTATTCCGAACCGAGAAGGATTGAAGCGGGATTTTCTTATACTTTTTAATAAACGGCTATACCAGGAGAAAAAATGAAAAAATTGTATATAATCATATTGGGACTCGTCACCATCCTTTACAGCCAGAGCGGTTTTGAATACCGTCGATCTTCGGTTATGAGAGGAAATCTGGTAAAAACCGTATTCGGCAACTGGGGCGTTATCGGGCAGCCGGCACAAAAAGGGGCGCGCGGTGCCTGGATTTATGAAAACAACGGCTATATCGGCGATGTCAGCCTGGTGGTCGGAGCAGAAGTCAAACACGACGACAAAACCTTTCATTCGGTGGTGGTCAGTCCTGTAGACCGCCCGACAAAGCAACACGAATTGTCGCCCTCGGGCAAGTACTGGGGATTCGAGCCCAAAGCGGGCTATTTTAACGAAAGTCAGGAAGGCATTGCCCTCTACAGCGATCCCGCTTCCTGGCCCCTGTTTTGGCCGGACAGAATGAAAGAGTCGGATGATCCGGGGTGGAGCGGCTCATGGAACGGCTTTTTCGGTAAACAGACGACCGCTGCAGAGGAAAGTTATTTCGTCATGGACGACAACCAGGATGAAGAATTCAATTACGCCAATAACAACAACTGGGGGGTTTCCTTTAAACCGGATGAAAACGATCCGACCCGTAACGGTTTGGGACTCGAAATCAAGGTCAGAGGCATGCAGTGGTCGGATTTTCTGGCTCAGGATTGTATTTTCTGGCTTTACGAGATCACCAATAAAAGCACCACGGATTATGACAAGGTGACCTTTGGCATGCTGGTGGGGACCTATGTCGGCGTGACCTCTACAGAAAACTATAACGAATACGACGACGATTACTCTTTTTTCGATGTGGAAAAAGACTTGACCTATACCGGTGATTATGATGACAATGTAAAGCGAAATCCGCGCTGGACGGGCGATGTCGGCGTTGTGGGATATGCATTTTTGGAGAGTCCGGGCAACCCGTTCGATGGTATAGACAATGACGGGGATGCGAAGGAAAACATACTGGTTCCCAGTACCGCCCCGTTATTTGCCCCTGAAGATTTCGAAGAGAGAATGATTCAGGCCGGAGACAAAATCGTCCTTATCGATCCAAATTATGAGCGCCGGGTTGTCACGGTACCGGCTTCTGATACGGTTTTTCAGACGCGGGGCGCTGAAATCACCGTTGTACCGGGTCAAACGGTTTTGGCAGAGGGCAATGTGATTCTGAGAGACGGCCGCGATGCCATCAACCCCAATGCATACGATGGCATCGATAATGACCTCGATGGCCTGATCGATGAGAATTACTATCTGCATTACCGCCAGTTGCGCAAGGATCAGCAAGGCAATGTTCTCATCGATAAGCTGCGACCGGTGGCTCACGTGGATTACGTGACCGGTCTCGGCATAAATGACGCCCTGGTCGATGAACGGCGCGACGACGGCATTGATAATGATGGTGATTGGGATCCACGCTTTGATGATGTCGGTGCTGATGGTGTGACCGGTAGCAACGACTTTGGTGAAGGAGACGGGCAACCCACTGCCGGCGAGCCGAACTTTGATCAGACCGATGTCGATGAATCCGATCAGATCGGTTTGACCAGCTTTGAATACTTTACCCCGGCGCGGGATTTTTCCATGGCCGACGATGAAGATCTCTGGAATCGTCTCGCACCCGGGTTTTTTAAAGTACCTGAATCTATCGTCAATAACAAGCCACAGCGGGGTGAAGACGGCGACTTTATATACGGTTCCGGCTATTTTCCCTTACCCGCAGGCGCAACGCGCAGAATTTCGCTGGCGCTGGTTTACGGCGAAGGCGGCGGACCGGAAATGGAAATCAGCGATCTTTTGAAAAATCGTACCACCGTCCAGGAAATCTATAATAATGACTATCGCTTCCCCCCTGCCCCCAACAAACCCATTCTGACCGCCGTTCCCGGAGATGGGAAGGTTACCCTCTATTGGGATCGATTGGCCGAACGCTCTTTTGATCCCGTTTTAAAGGAATTCGATTTTGAGGGCTATAAAATCTACAGAGCGACCGATAATAATTTTAATGAACTCTTTTCCATTACCGACGCGGATGGCATTCCGGTCGGTTACAAGCCCATCGCCCAATTTGACCTGGATAATGACCTGAAAGGTTATTTTCGCGCGGGACCGGATCTGTTTCAACAAGGCCGCGGCGCTTCCTACTATTTGGGAAATGACTCCGGACTTGAGCATTCATATGTAGATACTGATGTGGAAAACGGACGACGTTATTTCTACGCAGTTGTGGCATATGACCGCGGCGATGAAAGCAAGGATATCTATCCCAAGGAAAATGACAAGCGAATCGATATTTTACCCAATGGCCAGGTACGCACATTTCAAAACACCGAAATGGTTATCCCTAACGCCACAGTTGCCGGTTATGTTCCGCCGGAGAACAGCGTAAAAATTGAAGCCGAGCAAAAAACCGGCACAGGGACGGTCTACTATAGCGTGCTGGATGAAGAAAAAATTGCCGACAAGAACTACCGCATCGAATTCCGGGATACCTCGAATGATGGTATCGACAACAACAACAACTGGGTCAGCCCCCGCGACGATGTGGGAAGCGACGGCATCGCGAACACCCAGGATGAGGACGGCAGTGAACTGGATGGATTGCCGCAGCGCGGTGAGCCCAATGTCGATCACCTCGATCCGGCTGAATACATGGTGCCTGTTACCACGAGTTACTCAGTCAGCGACCTTACCGGTGTGGTGGAAACCTTTTTTGCCCGGGATACCATGATCATCAACTTGTCGAACAGAAACCTGATCTATAGCAGTATTTCCCTTCAGGACAGAAATGGCGGTACGGTTCCTCTCGATCGTGTCGAAATTGACACGGTTTTTGGAAAAATCCGTGGCCAGGAGCTGGGGAATCTGTTGTATGGTGAACCCTACACCATTTCGTACAAATATTATCCCGTTTACAAGAGTCCATATATTCAAAAAAGCCCCTATGTTGAAGAAACTCTGGACAGTGAAAATTTTGACGGCATCACCCTGGCTTTTAACAATCACTGGAAAATCGACGTCGACACGCTGGCTTCCGGCTGGGAAGACCCTGAAAAAGCAATGGGATATTCTTTTACCATCATCGATACCTATTTCGGCAGCGAACGTCTGTTGGGATACAAGCATCCGGCCGATTATCGCATTGAATTTTTCGATTCCATTGTCGACAGCTCTATTGAGATGACGAAATATTTTGTAAAACCCATTCCGGTCAACTTTACCATCTACAATCAAACGGATCAAACCTATATCGAATTTATTTTTCTCGATACCGATCGAAACGGTAAACTGTCTCCTTATGATGAACTGATTTTTGTAGAAACAGATGCACAGGGCAATGAGGCTTTTACCTGGGATGTCTATTTCACCACAACCAGGGACACTGTATACGACTATGGCAGCGGCGATGCGCTCGACATTGTACTGAAAAAACCGTTCCGCCGTGGTGATGTATTCGAGTTTTCAACCACGACGCCAAGCATTGACAAAACAGCGGCAAAACAAATGCTTAAAGATATCAAAGTGGTTCCCAATCCTTACGTGGTGGCCACCTCTCACGAGCGGCCGCTGCCGCCGGCCATCACCAGCGGACGCGGAGAGCGCAAAATGGATTTTATTCATCTGCCTAAAAGTGCAAAAATTTATATCTACACCGCTCGCGGTGAGCATGTCATCACTCTGGAACACGACAGCAATATACATGACGGCACCATATCATGGAATCTAAAATCCAAAGAAAATCTCGATATCGCCGCTGGTATCTATTTCTACATCGTCGAATCCGATCTGGGAAATATTGACGGCAAGCTTGCAATTATTAAATAAAGGATTGTATACTCATGTGTAAAACAATAAGCAATATCCTGAGTTTTATTTTAGCGGTTGCATTGCTATCAACTGCGGGTTACGCACAGGATAAGGTCGGCACCACCGCCGCGCCCTTTCTCGGCATCAGTGTCAATCCCCGTGCCACCGCCATGGGAGCGGCGTTTACCGCGGTAAGCAATGACGTGAGTGCCCTCTATTATAATCCGGGAGCCCTCCCCCATGCTGCAAAATCACAATTTACGGTGGCGCATACAGAGTGGCTCGTCAACACCAATTTGAATTGGGTCGGATTCCTTCTTAAGGTGGACGGTACCAATGCCATCGGCCTCAGTTTGACCCAGCTGGATTATGGACAGGATCAGGTGACCACAGTTCAATTTCCGGAAGGCACAGGGGAAACCTGGGAAGCGTCCGACATTGCTCTATCGATGTCATACGGCCGGTTTCTGACCGACCGGTTCAGTATCGGGGGATCGGTAAAATATATTCAGCAAAAAATCTGGAATGAAAACTCTGCCGCATATGCGTTTGATGTGGGATTGTTATTCATCACCCAGTTCAACGATATGAAACTCGGTATGAGCATCTCAAATTTCGGCACGGATATGAAAATGGAAGGCAAAGACTTGCTGGAACGCGTCGATCTCGATCCGGACGCAATTGGTCATAACGAAAACATTGTCAGCAATTTAAAAACAGATGCATGGCCCCTGCCGCTTTTTTTCCGCGTCGGCGTCTCCATGGATGTGATAAACAACGACTTTAATCGCCTCACCCTGGCTGTTGATGCCATGCGGCCAAGCGATAACAGTGAAACTATCAATGTTGGCGGGGAATGGGGATTTTATGACATGATCTTCTTTCGCGGCGGCTACAAATCTCTCTTCAGGGATGAAAGCGAGGAAGGCCTGACATTGGGAATCGGCCTCGGTTTACCCTCCATGAATCGTTTTGGATGGAGTTTTGATTATACCTATGCAGATTTTGGCCGTTTTGAAGATATTCACATGTTTGCTCTAAGTGTTATGTTCTAACCCGAAAAAAAGTCCATTCAGTTAAAGGAGGTGATTAAACTTAAAATTTACGTAACCAACAAATAACCTACTTAATTATTTTTCAGGAGGAAGCTATGAAGTTTCGTACAAAATCCTTTGCATTGATTCTGCTGGCATTGCTGGTAACCTTTACCGTTATGGCCAATGCAGAACCTGTCAAGGTAAGACTTCTTGCCAACACGGCAGCGGTTCCCGACACTCTCGGACCGACCTCTGTTGTGCAAATTCGCGGTGCCGGTGGACCATTAACCTGGGACGGTGGCTCTGTCTTTATGGAGAACATTGAGGGAGATTACTGGACCGCAACGCTCGATCTCGAACCCGGAACCAACCTGGAATTTAAATTCTACACCCACGCAAACGACACGGTCTATGCAGGCGCTGACTGGGAACACCAGGGTTGGGAAGGTGACCTGACCGGCGGCAACAGAGCATTAACCGTCGGCGACAGCGACACCACTCTTCCCCTGCAGTTTGTCAACGGCTGGAAAAATGGCGCCGAACAGTATGAAAAACCATTCGATACCAACGATTCCACTTTTGTGGTCTATATCCGCGTCAATATGCAGGGTTGGGAAGATTTTAATCCCGCCAACCATGTCGTCGGTATTCGCGGTTCCAACACCAGCGACTGGGGACAAACCGGAGAACTCTCCTGGGGCCCCACCTATCTTCTGTCCCAGGAAAACGATCATCCCAATGGTGGTAGCCAGCAGTATAATGCCGGCCATTTTTACAGCGGTCCCGTTCACGTGCCGGCAAAATACGCAGGCACCGGAGTCAAATTCAAAGCCGTCGTGCACAACGCTGGTGCCGACCTGGGCCAGGATTGGGGCGATATGGTCTACAACCCCGACCTGGAAATGGAAGTGCCGATCAGCGGTGCCGATACCACCCTGCACTGGTTCTGGTTCGACAATCTCAGACCTGTGACGGCCGATCACCAGGACACTGTAATCGTTACCTTTAACGCCGATCTTTCCGACGCGATTGTGAACAAAGGATTCAGCCACGGGGATACTATTCAGGTGCGCAGCGGTTATTTCGGCACTGCAGCGGAAACCAAAACCAAAATGATGCTGCGCCAGGGCTTTTCCAATGTCTACAGCGCCACCGATACAATTCTCACCACCATTGGTGAACCGCTGGATTACCAGTACTATAAGATTAAAAATGGCGCAGAATACAGAGAGGTTTATTATAACTTTTTGTATGAGGGTGACACGGCCGGTGAAGCTGAACGCCGGGTGGTCGAATCGATAGCGAGTAATGAAATCACCGTTAATGATGACCTGGCCAGCACCTCTGAAATACATCGCATGCCGCTCTTCCGCAATACCTCTGTTATCCAACAGGATGTGTTGCTCACCGTGACCTGCGATATCCGTCCCGCCATCTACCAGGTTTTGGCCGGTGCCACTCTCGAAGATATTCAGAGCAACCGCACAGTCACCGATGCGGATAGCATTATCGCCTGGGGTGTGGCGATCAACGGTCCGTTAACCGGCGACTGGGGTACATGGGGACCCGCTCTACTCGAGGCTGAAGGCCGCAACGAAAAAGCGCGCAAAATGTTTGATGACGGCACCAACGGCGATGAGGTTGCCGGCGACAGCATTTACACCATTCAGTACATGTTCTACAAAGACAGCACCGACGTGGTAGGCCAGGAGTTCAAGTTCGGCATCGGCGGTGGTGATAATGAAGGCGGATATGGCAACAACCATATCGAAAACATCGACGATACACAAAGCACTGCTACCATCAATGCCCAGTTCGGCAGTATCGATCCCGTTTTCTATTCTGCCTGGAATTTCGACACTCAATCACCGACCACGGCAGTGACCCAAAAGGAAGGTACGGTTCCGACCGTCTATTCCCTGGATCAGAATTATCCCAACCCCTTCAACCCGTCAACCCATATCCACTACACCTTGCCGAAAACAGGGTTGGTAAAACTGACGGTTTTCAATATCCTGGGCAAGGAAATCGCCACGCTGGTCAATAAAAAGCAAACCGCTGGTGCTTATGACCTCTCCTGGAACGGTCTCGATGATCAGGGCCGCCAGGTCAGTTCCGGTGTCTACTTTTACCGTATGCAGGCAAGCGATTTTATCCAAACGCGTAAAATGATGTTCATAAAGTAAGGACCTCCATTCCTTCTTTCTATGCTATGGGAGCAGACGTTTATCTCTGCTCCCATACTTGTTATTACAGGAAAAGAGTTTTCTATGCGACTGATTTTTCTATTATTGATATCCGCTACCTCTCTGTTCTCACAAGTGGTAACCCGGAATCCCCTCTTTCCGACTGATGAGGATAGCATTGAAATCATTTTCAACGCCAGAGAAGGCAACCGGCAACTCGTCGGAGCGGATGCTGTTTACATGCATACCGGTGTGATCACCGACCTCAGCGAAAACGCCGGATACTGGCGTTATGTTAAAGCCTCGTGGCAAACGAATTTACCGGAACTCCGCATGAAGCCGGCGGGTAATGATCTCTGGTCGATTCGCTTTCACATTCGCTCTTTTTTCAATGTCCCTCCATCCGAAACCATTTTGAAAATAGCCATGGTTTTTCGCACACCGGACGGATCCAAAGTGGGAAAAACAGCGGATAATCAGGATATTTTTATTCCGGTATACAAATCCGGAATGAACATATCCAGGTTATTGCCGTATACTTGTCCCGCCTTTGTTGAAAAGGGACAGCCGGTCACCATAAAGGTCGCCGGCACGGGAGCGGATTCGTTATTTCTCTATCAAATGAACGACCTTGTGTCCGGTACCGATAGCGATACACTCTCTTTTTCTTATATTCCTGAGGATTACGGTTTAGTAACATTTACCGCTACAGCAGCTGATTCCAGTGGCCGGAAAAAATCTATAGTTATCGACATTGTCACCAATCCGCCAAATGACATTGCCCCCCTGCCGGCGGTTGTGAACGACGGAATAAACCGTATAGATGACCAAAGCGTGATTTTGGTGCTTTATGCTCCTTACAAGCAATTCGTTTACGTTATCGGTGATTTTAATCAATGGAAGGTTGAAAACAGTTATCTCATGAAACAAACCCCGGCAGGAGACCGGTACTGGCTGCAGATCTCCGGCCTCGATCCCGACAACGAATACGGTTTTCAATATCTGGTAAACGGCGAGCTGAGGATCGCAGACCCCTATGCCGAAAAAATACTGGATCCGCTTTATGATGATGACATTTCCGAATCCCTCTACCCGAACCTCAAGCCCTATCCCGAAGAACATACGAGCCAAATCGTCTCTGTTTTGCAAACCGGGCAAAAAGCATATTCCTGGCAGATCGAAGACTTTGATCCACCGCCGGTGGCAAATCTTTGTATTTATGAACTGCTGTTGCGGGATTTTTTAGCAGAGCATAGCTGGAAGACATTGACCGACACGCTGAGTTACCTCAAAAACCTGGGCATCAATGCCATTGAGTTGATGCCGTTTAACGAGTTTGAGGGCAACTCGAGCTGGGGATATAATCCGTCGTTTTATTTCGCACCGGACAAATATTACGGCCCGGCAAAGGATCTGAAACGGTTCATCGATACTGCACATCAACATAACATCGCTGTCATACAGGATATAGTGCTCAACCACGCTTATGGACAATGCTCTCTGGTACGCCTTTATGGCAACGACATGCAGCGCAATCCCTGGTTCAATGCCACCTCCCCCAATCCTGTTTTTTCATGGGGCTATGATTTCAATCACCAGAGCACGCATACGCAAAAATTTGTAGACAGAGTGCTCGACTTTTGGTTGAGCGAATACAAAGTGGACGGATTCCGCCTCGATTTTACCAAAGGATTTACCAACACCCCGGGAGACGGAGGGGCTTATGATCCCTCGCGGATCGCCATTCTCAAACGCATCGGAGATAACGTCTGGAGCGGTGATTCCACGGCCATTCTCATACTGGAACATTTTGCCCCCAATGAAGAGGAAAAAGAGCTCGCCGAACATGGTTTTTTACTCTGGGGCAACATGAACCATGCCGGCACACAGGCAAGTATGGGATATGAAGACGGTGCCAATTTTTCAGGCGCTTATTACGGCAACCGAGGGTGGACAAATCCCCATCTGGTTGCTTATGTCGAAAGCCACGATGAAGAGCGCATGATGTACAAGAATCTGAAATGGGGAAACGCTTCAGGGGATTACAATATTAAAGAGAAAGAGACCGCTCTGGATCGATTGGAATTAACAGCGTCACTTTTTCTTGCCATTCCCGGGCCAAAAATGATCTGGCAATTCGGTGAGCTCGGATATGACTATTCAATCGATTATAACGGCAGGGTCGGGGAAAAACCCATTCGCTGGGATTATGCAGAAGATATACAGCGCAGGCAGGTATACGATGTTTTTGCCGCGATGCTGAAATTGAAATCCACTCATCCCGCCTTTCTGGAAGGTAACTATAATTTAAATGTATCGGGCCTGACAAAAACAATTCATATTTCCCATCCCCGGACCAATTTTGTACTGCTCGGTAACTTTGATGTGGTTTCCCGGTTTATCAATGCCAACTTTCAGCATACCGGCGTGTGGTATGACTATTTTGGGGGAGATTCGATAAAAGCGGATATCACCCAAACCGTGCTTTCCCTGGAGCCGGGACAATATCGCGTTTTATCCGATACCCCTCTGCAAGCTCCCTATATGACCGGTGTTGAGCGGGCAATAGCCGGCCCGGTTAATGATTATAACCTGATTGCAACCTTTCCCAATCCATTCAACCACCGAACAAATATCGTTTTCGATCTGCCAAAAGCAGGCAAAGTAACAATCGATATTGTTAATATACACGGGCAACACGTTCGCACACTAAACACCGGTGTCTTGCCGGCCGGACGCAGAATGCTGGCCTGGGACGGCCAAACCGATAACGGCACAATTGTGGCCGGCGGCCTTTACTTTTTGCGGTTCTGCAGCGAAACCCGAACGCTGATCCGAAAGATGCTCTTTGTTCCCTGATATCTGCTCAAAACCAAAAACCATGAGAGGTTAGCATGACGACAATCGATTATGTGATTACCGTTACCTATCTTACGGCCATTGTGATGATCGGTATGATCGCGCAGCGAAAAGCCAAACAGGGTATTGATTCCTATTTTCTCGGCGATCGCTCATTGCCCTGGTGGGCCCTGGGAGCTTCCGGAATGGCTTCCAATCTGGATGTCAGCGGCACCATGATCAACACCGCATTTATTTTTGCCCTTGGCGCCAGCGGATTTTTTATCGAAATTCGGGGCGGTGTGACGCTGATTATGGCGTTTCTGATGATCTTTATGGGAAAATGGAACCGCCGCGCCCAGGTCATGACGCTGGCAGAGTGGATGCACTTTAGATTCGGCAAAGGCAAGGAAGGCCATATCGCCCGCCTGATTGCCGCC
Source organism: Candidatus Zhuqueibacterota bacterium (assembly GCA_014728085.1). Taxonomy (GTDB): domain Bacteria; phylum Zhuqueibacterota; class Zhuqueibacteria; order Residuimicrobiales; family Oceaniaggregativiventaceae; genus Oceaniaggregativivens_A. Next base: position 1,415 of record WJMF01000064.1, on the reverse strand, counting down.
ATTGCATCGATTATTATGACCGTGGCAATGATCACTTATTTTGCCGTCGGCGCCGGAAAATTTATCGGCGAATTCCTCGGCATTCCCGCTTTCCTGGGGCTCTCCTCAGAGTTTTGGGCCGCCACCATGATGATCACGCTGGCGATGGTCTATACCGTACTCAGCGGATTGTACGGCGTGGTCTGGACAGACGTCTTTCAGGGATTGCTCATATTCGGTACCATCGTCTTTATCTGCGTCATGGCGGTTCTTCATTATGCACTGCCTGAAACCTTTGCCATCTCGCTGCCCATGAAAGACGGCTCTTTTCAAATATTTGAAACAACACGACAGGCCTGGACAAGCATTATTCCCAAATGGACACTTGATATTCCGAAAGAGAGTGCCTATTCCATTTATAATTTATTTGGCATCGCTATTCTGTTCTACCTGTTTAAAACCGTGATCGAAGGAAGCGGGGGAACCGGTAATTATATGTTACAACGGTTTCTCGCCGCAAAAAGCGATCGCGACACGGGATTGTTATCGCTCTTTTGGACCTTTTTACTCTCGTTTCGCTGGCCCTTTATCGCCGCCATTGCCATGATGGGGATTGCTATCGGTGCCGGCAGTGGCGTGGCCATGGATCCGGAAAAAGTATTGCCCATTGTGATTTACGAGGTGGTTCCGGTAGGGATAAAAGGGCTGTTGATTGCCGGATTGATGGCGGCAGCCATGTCGACGTTCGATTCAACCGTCAACGCCGGTGCGGCTTATTGGGTGCGCGATGTATATCAGGCCTATATTAATCCAAAGGCATCTAAAGAAAAATTGATGAGTCATAGCCGCTGGGCTTCTATCATTATCGTCCTCTCCGGTCTCTTTTTCACGGTCTTTATCAAAAACATCAATGAAATCTGGGGATGGATCACCATGGGAATCGGTGCCGGATTGCTCATTCCCATGTTTATGCGCTGGTATTGGTGGCGTTTGAACGGCTATGGATTTGCCGCCGGTACTGTATTCGGCATGATTGCCGCCATCGCGCAAAAATCCTTTTTCCCGAATATACCTGAATACACCTCCTTTCTCTTCGCCGCCGGTGTATCGCTGGTGGCTCTGATTATCGGTACCTATATAACAGCGCCCACCGACCATAAAGTACTTTATCAGTTCTACTCCGCTACCCGTCCCTTTGGCTACTGGAAACCGGTTCGGGACCGGTTTTCCGAAAAAACCATGCATCACATCAATCGCGAAAACAAACGGGATATCATTTCCATATTTTTTGCCGTTCCCTGGCAAATCGTCTTGTTTTTGTTCATGATGATGCTGGTAATGGGAAGAAAAGATAACCTGCTCTGGCTGGGTATTCTGCTCGTTTTTCTCTCTGTGGGACTCTACTTTTTCTGGTTCCGGCATCTCTCCACAGAAGT
>WJMF01000244.1 GCA_014728085.1 Candidatus Zhuqueibacterota bacterium | reverse complement strand
CTTTGTTGTCTGCGATGAGTGCTTTGTTTCCACTGTATCGGCATTACTTCACCCGTTCCCTCCAATCAGCCCACTTTTTTCGCATGAGCTTCAGTTGCTCTGAGACTTCATGGTGCGTCGCCAGGTTCTTTGCTTCCAGTGGATCTTTAACCAGGTTATACAACTCCTCGACAAGCGGTTCTCTTTTAACATAACGGATGTATTTCCATTCCTCCGTGCGCACCGCCTCCGAGGAAGGTATGCAACCCGGGCTATAGTAGTGATCGTAAAAGAACTCGGTTCTCCAATCCGCAGGCGTTCTTCCCTGGACAATCGGCGCCAGGCTTTCGCCCTGCATGCGGTCTGTCTTGTCGATGCCTGCCCAGTCGAGAAAGGTCGGTGCCAGATCAATTGTAAGCGCCATTTCCGTCCTCCGCGTCCCGCGCTGTTCCAACGGAAGACGCGGATCGAGAATCACCAGCGGGATGTGGATGACGGGTTCATGCGGCAGCCATTTGCCGGCGAGTCCGCGATCACCGAGGTAAACACCGTGGTCGCTGCTGAACACCAGGATGGTGTTATCGCTCAGGCCCAGTTGTTCAAGTCTCTTGATGACACGCCCTACAACAACATCCACGCCTGAGACCAACCGATAATACCCTTTGACGGAGTTCTGGTATTGTGCGGGGCCCTTCAGGCGCCACTCCCAGCGTTTGCGGTTTAAGTTCTTCGGGTCGCGGATGAATGCCGGCTGTGACTGGAAGAATTCCGGTTCGTCAAGCGCAGGGGGCGGCATGACGACGTCCTGATAAAGATGTCCGGTGAGCTTTTCGTCGTAGGGATAGAAAGGCGGGTTGCTGCCGTCCTGCACATGAGGCGCTTTGAATCCGACGGTGAGCATGAAAGGTTTGCCGCTGTTCTTTGAGAATTGTTCAAGAGCCTCCAGCGCCTGGTCGCCGATACGGGCCGTCAGGTGTTTCTTCTCTTCTGACTTGTACTTGCCTTGACCAGGAAATGCACGATTATAATCGAACAAGTCCTTTGGGGGACTGCCAGCATGATATTTACCGACGTAGCCAACCTGGTATCCCTTGAATCTGAGGATGCCATGATAGGTCATTGCCAGTTGATCCTTCGTGGGGCCTCTACCGCCATGCCTCAGGCCTGAACGGGTTGCGTACTGTCCGGTCATGATGCTGGCACGGCTGGTCACGCAGATTGCGGTGTTTACAAAGGCTTTTTCGAAAAACACACCTCTCTCTGCAAGTGAATCAATGTGGGGGGTATGGATGATATCGTTACCGCTGGCACCAATGCAGTCATAACGAAGGTCATCGCAGAACATAAATACTATATTAGGACGCGTGGCCGACTTTTCTGCTGCAAGTAGCGGGCCCACTGTGGCAGCAATGGGCACTGCCGCTGCTATTGTAACAAATTGACGTCTTGTAAGGGGCTGCATTTTAATTCCTCTTTTCTCATTGTCCAACGGCTCGGCAATGGGTGTGCCTGATTCAATCCGGCAGTTGAATCGGCACCGGCATCCCTCCCTTCAGTGGCATTGATTCGCCCAATTCCTTTCGCAAGCCCTCCAGTTGCTGATGCAACTCTTTCTTCTTGCCGGCAAACTTGAGATCGTCAACCAGGTTATCGAGCTGATAAGGGTCTTTCTCCAGGTTGTACAGCACCCAGTCACCTGAGGAATGATACGCGTATGTCCACTCTTTGGTGCGAATGCCCCGCCAGTCGGTTCCCGGTCCACTGTTGCCACGGTTGATATTGAACAGGAATGCGGCATTTCGCTCTCTCGTGGATTTGCCGAAAAACGTTGAAGAGTAATCCATTCCTTCTACCTGTGACGGGATGCTGAAACCGCAAAGGCCGAGCAGAGTCGGCATCACGTCCACCGATGAGACGATCCAGTCGCGAGCCTGTCCTTTTTTGATCCTGCGTGGATAGCGAACGATGAACGGAATATGGATCGATTCTTCCCACGGACGCTGTTTCCGCCTGTGCGGCTGCCCCTGCGACCCAATCATATCCCCGTGGTCTGACGTGAAAACAACAATCGTGTCTTCCGAAATGCCGGCATCATCCAATGCATCACAGACACGCCCCATACATGAATCAAGGCTTGTAATCATCGCATAGTACTGTCGCAAATTATCGGTCTTGTCATTGGGGACGTTCGGCCTGTTTTTCAGTGTCCCATCCTTGTACATCTCAACGTATTTCCCGGGAGCCTTGTAGGGATTGTGGGAAGGGCCAAATGACAGGAACAGGCAGAAAGGGGTCTGTTTGTTCTCCTTGATAAACTCTACAGCAAGATCAGTCTGCACATCCGGTTCCCAGCCGGGAACACGTACGGGTTGTCCGGCGTCATTCAGCCAGTATTCGGGTTTTGAATGCTCGTGCGAACAATTGCGTCCTGCCCAGAAATCCCAACCTCGGCGGCTCTTTGCGTCCACGGGATCCTCGCGGTACCCGGCCAGGTGCCACTTTCCAATGTAGCCGGTGCGATAGCCCTGGTTCTTCATCACTTCAGAAATGACGATTTCATTATCCGGCAAGCGAATATCGTTGTGAATGACACCCGTTGAGTGCGGGTAACGACCGGTCATGAGTTGAGCGCGGTATGGAGAACAGACGGGTGCGCATGAAATCGCGTTCGTAACCAACAGTCCTTCATTGGCGAGTTTATCCAGACGGGGTGTGATGACCTGCCTGTTTCCCATACAGCCCATGGCTTGGGCACGCATCTGGTCCGCAAAAATAAATACGATATTGGGACGCTTGGCCGTTTTCTCAGCTGCGAATAGCGGACCTCCAACAGCAGCAACAGGCATTGCCGCGGCCGCAGTCTTGATAAATTCACGTCTTCTGATTGTCTTCATATCTGTGTTCCTTTTTGCTGAACGACAGAGTCAACCATAAGGTGACTCCACTTGTTAGTCGAGTTTTTTCCCTGATCTGGAGGTGGCATGCAATGAATAGAACGGGTCTTTGTGATCTTTTATCCACTTGTCCAGTTTTTGCGCCAATCCTTGCTTTATGGCTGCATAATCAGGGTCTTTTGCCAGATTCTTTAGTTCGTGCGGGTCATTCTTCAAGTCGTACAGTTCGTCTCCCCATCGAATATGCCTGTTGAGCTTGAATTCCCTGGTACGAATCATTCGAATCGGATTAACCCAACGCTGCTTGCCGTAGTATTGAGAGACAACAAAGTCTCGCGGCTTGTAGACTTTTGATTTGCTGAATAATGGCTGCAAAGATATGCCGTGTGAAGCCGCCCCGGGTAACCCGCAGAAATCGCGAATGGTTGGGGTAATGTCAACATTGACCACATCAATGTCTTTGACCCGTTGTGGTTCGACCTCGGAAAATTTGTCCGGAACACGAATCATGAGTGGAATACGCACCATGTGTTCATACATGAAAGGGCCTTTGTATATCAGCTTGTGCTGCGTGTTCATATCACCATGGTCGGACGCAACAAAAATGATCGTATTGTCCCATTGCCCCTGCCGCTTCAATTCTTCAAGGATCACCCCGACATGGTTATCGTAGAGCCTGGTCTTAGCACGATAGCAGTCTCGATACTTTTCCCATTCTTTGCGGGGATGACCATGAATTACCTTTCCCTGATCCGTCACCATGAATTGCTTCTGAATAGAAGGCTTGTGTTCGAATGTCTCGTTCTCCCAGGATGACGGCAGCGGAACATCTTCGTGCTCCGATTTATGTCTCTTAAAGTAGTAGATATCATGAGGATTATTGATAGACACAAACAAAGCAAAGGGTTTTTTCTTGTTACGTTTGGTCTTGAGAAAATCGAGTGCGTGTCGCGTGGTTTTATCGTCATCTCTTGTATCCCGTCCGGTTACACCGAAATCGTCGTCCCATCCTGCTGTGGCGGCAGGTTTCTTGCCCAGATGCCACTTGCCGAAGTAGCCAGTCGAATACCCGGCATCCTGGAGTTCCTTGCCCACGGTCGCCGATGACAGCGGATTGCCACCGGCAGCGCCGATATTGCCCATGACCTTGGTCGTGCTCGGATAAAATCCGGTCAGAATGGAGGATCGGCTCGGCGAGCATTGCGGGGTGGTACAAAAGGCTCGCTCAAATACCATACTGTCCTTTGCCAGAGCATCCAGATGCGGTGTGTCGAAGAAGGAATCCATGAACCCCATTGCCTGCCAGTGTTGCTGGTCGGAGAAGATGAACAGAATGTTTGGCCTATTGTCTTTCAAGTCAGTTTGACCGAATACAACCTTACCCATGATTGAGAGAATCGCGATGTATCCTGTTCTTGTAATGAAATCTCGTCTTTTCATGTTTCTCTTCCTGCTCGACTCGTATATTCTATCACACCGATAATAAAACATATTATTATATTACTCTATAGAATCTAAGCCATATAACATAATAATAAAGTGACGTCACTGTTACGTAACAGTGAATTATTTTTTTGCAACCTGCTAAAGGATAAAATGCTGCAGAGTGTAAAGTATCATAAAACTGTTTCGATCGTATCCGGATTCATCACTAAAAAGATTTCTCATTTGGTGCAAAAAAAGAAATTCACCCCCCTCTTTTTGAATTGTATCGTTCATCTTTTAGGGTAGAGACATACGCATTTCAAGATCTTTTACAAATGTTCTTATCACATCTCATGCACACATCTGCGATTGTATGAATCATTCTGATAAAACGGTCGGATATGTCCATATTCAACTTGGTGTCAAAATCACAGGACATTTATCAGGAGGCGACTTTCTTAAAAAATGCTGGTGATGCAGATATTTTTTTAAGGAGTTGAAATACTATAACTTTCCGGAATTTCAAAAGCAGCTAAAAAATTGCAATACATACTATTTTTGGGAAAACCTTCTACCTGATACACAATTTCAAAAAATGAAGGTATATTGCCAAACTCTTTTTTTAAATTTGCTTCACACTTTTTCAAGCGTTCTGGAATGGTCATTGTCTTTAAAGCATTTTCTACTCCAATATAGTTAAACCCACAGAGGACAAGGATGACATTGTTATTCGGCCCGGGCATTTTAGCTATCATGCTGTATTCTCTACGAAACAGAGGAGGTTGTTTCGTTATTGATGTATTAAATATTTCAATTGAATTGGATAAAGAATCTGCTATGATTATTTTGTTTGGAAGTGGAAAAAGTTCATATTTTATATGTAGATTATTCAAGAATGTGTTAAAAATGCCAAGTGTTTTAAATGACCCTACAAAGATAATATTGTAATTTCGAAAGTCATCCCATTTAACACGAGATGCCGTTTTTATTTCAAAATTTTTTCTGACACCATAAAAAATAGGATTCAAATATACTAATGTTTCTACACAGTATTGATCTAAAAAATACTCATCATCCTTAAAATATTGGATATTGGAGCTGCTCTGTTTATGGGCTAAAAATTCATTAAAATCAGCCATATTGTTTATTTTGTGGTAACGAATGTGTTTCTCAGTGCTATAATCGTTGTTTTCCCGAGAAGCATAAAAAAAGTGATCTCCTAATACGAGAAGAGTAGAACGCTCGCTGTTTAAAAAGGGTGCCCAGATGTCATTATGTGCATCGATAGGTTTTAATGATTCCCGAAAGGATAAATAATCATGCCGCAGATAAATCAAAGCGGATAAACTCATCAGCAAACTTATTGTTACGATTATCAAAGGAAGGTTAATATGATATTTATGGTTTTGATCTGTATTGTTTTTATGTTTGCTGAATTCTACATGATATTCTCCTTTTGGAATCGATATCTGAACTTTATCGAGATGCCCTTCATTTTTATAATAATTCTTCAATTTGTTTCTCAAACGATATATATAGACACGCACAGATGTATCTATAATGGGATCAAAATCATCTCCCTTTTCAAGAGCCTCTGTTGCGATATCTTTTTCTTTTGGCGAGATTCCTTTTTCGGTTTTTTCAATGAGGTATTTTAAAAGATCAAGATATTTCTTCGAGTTATAAAATTCTTCACTATTTTCCAGGCGCCCTAAAATAGTTTTTACGAGATTTTTATCATCCATGAGGATATCCGAATATAATTAGGGAATCATTTTAGTTTAGAAATTTTATTTTATTATGTCAAGAAATTTCGAAGTCGATTTTTTTTTATTGATTATGGTTTGAATACTTTTTCGTCTCTTTCAAATACAATTGCGGTATTTATCCATCGATACGAACCCATTTTACGATACATGTCAAAGCTTTGTAACTTGAAATTCACTGTTACGTAACCGTTACGCTACTTCTATTTATGTAAATTGATAATTATATTAAAATAAAGAAATGATTCTCTCTGAAATAATTGCAAAGGTGTGTTATGAAATGTCAAATATTTAAATTGTTTGAAATCGTTATTATTATAGTTGCTTTGCTTTCTATTGCATGTACACGCAATAATGGGATTAAAAATTCCTTTCCTGAATCATTCATACTAACAATAAAAAATAATTTAGATCTAGCCCGTCAAGATGCTCTGGTTCAAATTGACCTGGAAAAAATAAAAGAAAAAGATGAAAAATTTAATCCGCAAGCGATGGTTGTTTTGAGTGGTCAGAGAAAGCTGTCAAGCCAATATATTATTGGGGAAAAGGAGAGCATTGCTTTTCTGGTTGATATGAAACCTAATAAAGTAAAAACAATACAAATGAGATATGCAAAATCAGGTAGAAAAACAAATGAATATCCAAAAAGAACACATGCGATTTTATCACAAAAAGTGGGTGGTTCATGGGATCATGAAAATCATGTTTACAGGGGTGGGCATTTTATGGACACAATCAGGACGATAGTGCCGGCTGTGCATACTGATCATAGCACTTATTATCGATTCGAAGGACCAGGCTGGGAGTCAGATAAAGTCGGTTATCGTTTATATCTGGATCATAGAAATGCTATAGATGTTTTTGGGAAAAAGACAACCGATATGGTACTGGATAGTATAGGTTGGATAAATTTTGAACATTATCATGAAATGGATCATTGGGGTATGGATGTCCTGAAAGTAGGGGATTCATTCGGACTGGGAGCTGTCGGAATCTGGACAGAGGATAAAGCGTATAAAGTTGGAAAAGTGAGTCAGATCATGTGTACGATAATGGAAGATGGACCTATTTACTCCAAAATAGCTGTTGATTACAATAAATGGACGGTGAATAATGATAAATACGATCTTTATTCTGAATTTTCCATTCAAGCAGGAAGCAGGCTTTCGAAACACGCTGTTAACATATCCGAACACAAGGATCCATTATGTATTTCTTTAATACGACACGATGATACAGAATTTATTAAAAGTAAAAACAAAGGAGCGTGGCAATATATTGCCACGTTTGGTTCACAGGATATTACAGGGAAAAAATTAGGTGTGGTCGTTTTTTATAATGCAGATGTTATAAATGAAATTCGTCCTCTGGATTTGGACTATTATTTGATAATGAAACCCGAAATCAATAGCGCACATTGGTTTTTCGGAGCCGTATGGGAAGAAGAAAAAAACGGTATTAAAACTTTAAAAGACTTTTGTGATTATTTGGACAAAACACAACAAAAACTAAACAATCCGCTGGTAGTAGAATTTACGGATTGATCAAATGAGTTGATAAAAATTATAATGCCAAACAATCACATGCATCGGGCAAAGATGAGAACAAAGTCGAATAGAGTATACATCTATATAAAGAGACAAACGTGAATTTGATGATTGTATACCAGTCTATTGTAAACCCAACATAAGAATCGAACCTGGTTTTAAACTTTTAAGGGAATGATATGTCGAACTTTATACTGAAAATTATTCATTTACTTTTTATCGTTGTTTTGTTTTTATGCTGGACAGCTATATCCGCTCAAACTCTGTGTTTCGATGTAACCG
>WJMF01000063.1 GCA_014728085.1 Candidatus Zhuqueibacterota bacterium | reverse complement strand
CAACTCACCACAGAGGTAACGGAGGAAAACAGAGAAAAAATGACCTTTTGGCGTTTCTCCGTTCCCTCTGTGGTTGGCTATGGTTCTAAGAGCTAAACTCACCACAGAGGTAACGGAGGAGAACGGAGAAAAAAATGTTTTCTGGTTTTTCTCCGTTATCTCTGCGTCCTCTGTGGTTATGGTTTTAAAAGCTAAACTCACCACAGAGGTAACGGAGGAGAACGGAGAAAAAAATGTTTTCTGGTTTTTCTCCGTTCTCTCTGCTTTCTCTGTGGTTGGCTATGGTTCTAAGAGCTAAACTCACCACAGAGGTAACGAAGAAAAAAAGAGAAAAAACGACCTTTTGGCGTTTCTCCGTTATCTCTGTGTTCTCTGTGGTTGGTTGGGGTTTTAGGAGTATCTTTCTCATCTATATCCTTACATAAATCATTTGAACCTTATTTTTATCTTTTCAACCTTAGTAGCCCATGGCGCCCCCACGAAATAACCTTATTCCCTTATTGCCGGCAGTAACTCTGGGAAAAATTAAAATCTTCAATCCTTTATTCATCTCTCAACAAGATAATAAGGTCGGGATTTGCGGGCTCGTTTGGCTACCAAGGTTCAAGTGATGAAAATAAAGTTTTCTTCCGGAATAGCGAATCGCCCGGCAACGGAAAGCTGTTGCTTTGTGGAATATCCGGTTCATATTTACATGTGAAAACGTGCGAACGTGGAAACGTAAAAACTTGACATAAAAAAGTATGGTTCTGTATCGATTGTGTAAACAGTGAAATCGTCTTTGATAAAAATCGATTTTGGCCGACCCGAAACTTGTAATCAACCTGTTTATATCAGGAACCGCTTGTCGTTTGGGACAATGCCCTGAGTTTTGTTAAAATATGAGGTGCTTCTTTAAGTTTACAGAGCGGTTCGAGCTGTTGGTAAATATGGATCCAGTCCAGACTGAAATGCTGTTTAGAAAGAATACCCTCTACATCGACCCAGTCTCTGTTGCGGTCGGCAAAGGCTTTCATGACGATCAGGTCCTCAGCGCTGCAGGTTTTTATGGATACGCCTTTTTCAAACTCATAAAAAGAGCTATTGTTGATCATATTTTTTTCGAACGGGATTCCTCCCAGCACGATATCCACAGGTATGTGATTGCCGGTCTCGATCAGAATGACGCGATACTGCCGTGCAAAGGCTTTCATACTCTGTCGACGTGCTTTAAAGTGATCCAGAATAGCGTCAATATATTGATCTTCACCTCCAAATCCGCTAAAAATGGTCAGATCAATATCCCGAGTCAGACGAGGCTCTCCCCAGCGGAGCACGGCCAGGCCGCCAATAAAAGCGAAATGCCAGGAGCGGGTCAGACAAAAAGTCTGCACGTCATCCGCAGCAGCGATCAGTTCATTCATTCGAGCTTTCTGAAAAGCTTTTGCTGTTCAACGAGTCCGCTGTTTGTCGGCATGGGATTCTTTTTATAGTAGGCCTGCAGCAATCCGGTGGTGATTCTCAACAGCTCCCGGGCGTCGCCGCGCCTGATCATCCCGGTGCGCTCATCCTGTAAAACAGAGGCGGCCTGCTGCCAGGCAGTTAACCATTTTTTTTCTTTATTTGCGTCGGACATAATAACCATATGAATGCAGAAACATTGGAACGGACGAGCTACCGCGTCACCAGCTAAAACGGATCAATTCGCTGAACAGAGCGACTGATGGTCTCTTTGACAGTCAGCCAGGAAACCGGCTGCAGCAGCTCCGGCATCGGCTCTGCCTCCGCATCGGCAAAATAGATCAGCGATTTGAGCAGGTGATAGCGGTTGCTCCAATCCGGACCGTATTTTTGCTCATGCTTTTGCAACAACCCGGTCAAATTGAAACGCTGCAAAATAAAATAGAGATCGACAAAATCCTTTTTGTTTCCCCTGCCGGCAATGGCCTCCAGTTTCATGGCCGCAATATCGAGAATCGAGGTGATTTGCAGCTTTTGCCATATAATGGCCTGCCAAAGGGGGTGCGGATAATGGAAAAAGGATAATTTGACGCCGTCCAGGGTGCAATGAAGCGTCCCTCCGGATTCGGCCAAACGCATCACCTTGCCCATCGCGGCCAACTGGTTGCCGAGGTTAGATTGTTCAAACTCTATTGACGAAAAAAAATCAAAATCAATGGAGCGGCGATGGCCGAGGTGCAGTGCCAATGCCGTGTCGCCGGCGAGATAAAAAAACGCCACCCATTCGGCTTTTGACAATCGCGCCAGGAGCTCTTGTTGCGCTTTTGGCAGACAATCAAGTCTGATCGGTTCGTTCAAATCGCCTGAGCCAATAGTTGCGGGTTTTTGCATCCAGATTCTTGCCGCTGACAAGGATTCGCTTCCAGTCATTCGGGCTCAGGTATCGCCGCAGCCAGCGTAGAGCGCGCCTGTCGCCATAGACCAAAATTCGCTCGGCGATGAATCGTTTATGAATATTCAGATCCAGCGTTCCGGGATCGCAATCCCGGAAATAAATTCTGAAATCGTCAGGTATTATTGGTTTGGATTTTTTCATAACATATGCTGAACGTGTGAGTGTGTGATATCGAAACATTTTATATCAAGAGGGTCCGGCAAAAACTATAGCCAACCGCCAAGCATTCGAAGAGCGCAAAGGAAAAATGAACGAATAAGATAAAAACAATAATTTAAACTATTTCTCTTCGCGATTTTTATGCTTTTCGTGGTTCATCCTAAATTATCCCGAATGCAGTTGATTACCACTATTGCGCTTTCACACGGCCCCTTCCGCGTTGAAGCATTTTCCAGCTCTCGGGATGTAACGAGACGATTGTATTGAGCAATGGCTGAACAGAAGCCGGGATTTTTGAGATATAATGAGCGGCCATAATCTCGCGGGCCCGGCGCAGCTCACGCAAGGCATGTTGCCAACGCGGATCAGTACAGATAAGATCGATGAGTTCCGTGGCCCGTTCCAGCGACCGCCGGTATTCATCCGGACGCGAAATCTGCTTTTCCGCCCGGTTGAGTTCATTTGCAACCATGAGCAGCTGTTGTTGCGGCGGAAAAGCGGTAAAGCGGGACTGCAGCGATTTGTGCCATCTGCTCATGACAGAGGCTCCAGAGTTTCGGCCGGATCAAGTAACAAGCTCTCGGCCAGTTCCCTGACGCGACGACGGATTGCTTTGTCCTCAATCTCCATATACGGGTGATCTTCAGAGGGACGAATATTGATAAAGCTGGTATATTCCAACCGCTCATCAGGATCGTGCCAGGGATAAAAATTACCGCCCCAGAGATCGGCCTGTAAAGCGCCCTGCTCTATGAGTAGCGCTTCGCCATCGGCATGCATCTCGCCCCCTACAGCCATCTTGCCGCTTTTAATATCGACCACGAATTTCACCATGGTCTCGAAATGCTCAGCACAACATTCTCTGAGCTCCTGCGGATCTATTTTATTTGTAATTATTTTGATCATGTGAAAACGTGAAAACGTGAAAACGTGAAAACGTGAAAAACATTTCTGCTTTTTTAGTGTATTGTCAAGTTAAAAAAAAAGCATAAATATTCAAAGGGAACGATTCGGTATCGGGATATGCGCAGGCTTTATGTTTGATGACTTGGGCAAAAAAGCGCAATATAAATATCAAAATGTGTTTTTTCACCTTATGTTTATCTTTTCAACCTTAGT
>WJMF01000062.1 GCA_014728085.1 Candidatus Zhuqueibacterota bacterium | reverse complement strand
CTTTGTGCTCTTCGTGGTTCATAATTAATTATCCTGGCCCCAGTTGATTAACATTAATGACTTTGTTTTTACATATTCTGTCCGGCTGGGAATGCCTCAGGGCGGCTCTGCCGCTGAATCGAGAGAATTGGGGAATAATACCAAACCGTTTATATCTGATCTGCTGATATGATCGAATAGGGGGCCAGGTTGGTCTCCGACTGCCAAAACACCCGGGGATGCGCTATCGCGCAACACCCGGGGTTTTAAGCTTGCGTGAATATGCGACCCGAATAGATGCCTGGAGCAATCGAGGTTTTACTCTGCTGAAAATTTTGCCTTTATGGTCAATCCCGGGGCAAAGCCCTGTTTCCATGTCCGTCCGTGGGCGATCATAATGACTTGTGATTGTTTCTGTTTTCCGTTTCACTCCTTTAAACAGTTCTGTTTTTCTTGGCGTTTCTTAGTGGCCTTGGCGGTTTTAACGAGTTTTAAATGTCTTGGGTCATTCCCAGCTCCCTGTGGCCGGAGCCACCGGGCTGTATTCCGTGTTGAAAATACGGACCGAGGGATAGGCGGCTTTGTCGTTTATTCCGTCTTTTTTTGTTACCGATGAGGTAACCGCAACGGCGCGGGAGAAAAACGGGGTACAATCACGAATCCCGGGGCACGCCAGGACGTCCCTAAAGGGACTTTGTCATCGATTTTGGTGCGTTGCTATAAATATATCGCCCCTGACGGGGCTGGTGATCAAATTGTTGTAAGTGGACTGATTTGTGTTTCCGAAATAACCCTGTTAAAAAATACTCCAGCGCCCCATTCGGGGCGCCATGTTTATAGAACAACAAAAATCAAACCGGTTCCGAGTTCCTTTAGGAACGGTCTGGCCAGGGGCGATCGCCGGAATGAGGGGATCATTGAATTGATTTCAATTTGGTCGCATTGATGTGTCAGAGTCCGTTGTTTCACTCAGTGCCTTGCATGAATCCGTACAATCCGTATAATCCGTTTAATTCGCGTTTTTTCTCATTCCCGGCCTTTGGCTGGGAATGCCTCAGGGCGGCTCTGCCGCTGAATCATGAAAATTGGGGAATGATACCAAACTCTTTTGACCTGGCCTGCTTTTATGGTCGAATAGGGGGTCGAGTCGGACTCGGTGCGTTCAAACACCCGGGGATGCGCTATCGCGCAACACCCGGGGTTTGAAGCTTGCGTAAATATGTGGCCTGAATAGAGGTCTGGAACAATCAAAGTTTTGCCTTGTCGGGATGTATCTGATGGTCAATCCCGGGGCAAAGCCCTGTTTCCATGTCCATCCGTGGGCACAGCTCACGGTTGATCCTATGCAGGTGTCCTGGCAATACATCTTTTTTGAACTATAATAGTTCGAGCCGGTTTCTATACTCATAGCCCTGAATGAATCAGTGCAATCCGCTCAATCCGTTTAATCCGCGTTTCATACGTGTTCTCTTTCCTTACAGAAATATCCCGTTTCTGCTTTGGCATACTTGTTGCTTTTTAAAAGTTGTACTTTTGTATCGTTTATAACCACATGCTTAGTTCATTAAAAACAGCAGGTGTTGTTTTTAAGGATAGTTGATGTTCAGGGTGTATTGTAACATAAAAATAGACGGCGTCATAAAAACGTGACAAGTCGAAAATTATCTTTGGAAAATTCTGTTTGCACAGAATGTATAACAGCCAAATTTAGTGGAAAACAGGAAGGATACAATGATGAGAATACGTTCAATTACCCTACTTTTATTAGCTCTTTTTCTGAGTTCCTCTGCCCAGTTGCTTGTGAAAAATTCATCCGATGTTACTTTGATGCAGGTTACAAACACAGGCCATCTCGGAGTGAATATTGGTGATGCCGCACCGGCTGCCACCCTCGACGTTGGCGGCGATGTTCATATCGGTACGGTACTGGATTTAAGCGGAACCGGTAATGCATCTGTTCTCGTTCTCGATAACGGGGTGGTAAAAAAACGAACGCTTCTCAGTGAAATCTGGGATGGTGATGATGGCCAGATTTATACCGCCGGAGCCGGTATCAACATCAGCACTGGCAACGAAATAAGCGCCGTCGATAATAACGCCACCAATGAATTACAGGATCTGGGATCGAGCAAATCGGGAGAAAGCGTCACCGTTACCATCACCGGCGGCAGCAATACGAGCTTTTCCGTTCGTGACGGCGACTATTTGACCTCGAATGAAACGCCACAATCCGGTACGGCGACGAGCGTTAGCGGCCGAGCGGTGAATGTCCTCTATGATAATTCCACCATCCGGCTGAACGGCACCAATCAGCTCTATGCCGTAGCTCCCACCGAGAGCGACCCGATCTGGAATGCAGCCAAACCGACAACATCGTCCACCTCTTCCGGTACGGAACTCGCCTGGAACGGCAGTGCTTTTCTGACCAGGCAGGTGCTCTATCTGCGCGGCTATATCGGTACACAACAATCCTTTCCCTCAGGGAGCTATGATGTCGCCTCACTGGCGAGAAAAGTCAATTTCGACCAGCTCTACTCCTCTGACAACACCAATCACATCAACAGTTCCGGTGAATTTATTGTCCCCAAAACTGCATACTATTTTATTTCCGCAACGGTTGGCGTGGTCGAGGATCCAACGGCTGTCACTCTGGCGGTTTTCAAATCAACAAACGGCGGAAGCAGCTGGATCATGGATGTCAATGGCAATGCCACACCCCTTCGTATACCGACTACAGCTGTCATGGTAACCGGTATTATTCATGCCGATGCAGGTGACAGGTTGGTCGTTGGCTTGCGCAACTCTTCCGGCGTTGATTGCAAGTCAGTTGCCTACGATGAACCTACCGCTCCTGTTGAATCTCAAAATATCCTGACCATTATGGAACTGCCCTAATCTGAATTTATACCTATGCTAACGATAAACGAGGACATTTGTATGAAAGCATTTATATTTTTCTTTTTGATTTTTTGTGTCTTAATCACCGGTGGTTTTACCCAATTACTGATTAAAAATGCCTCAACGTTAACCCTGTTCAAGGTGACTTCCCTGGGCAAGGTCGGCATTTCGATCGGCGATGCCGCCCCTGCTGCAACTCTGGACGTTGGCGGCGATGTTCATATCGGCACGGTAAACGATCTTGCCGGTACCGGAAACGCTTCCGTTTTGGTGCTCGATAATGGCTTGGTCATGAAGAGAACCCTGCTCGAAGAAATTTGGGATGGCGATGACGGTGAAAGCTATACAGCCGGAACGGGTATCAGCATCAGTACGTCAAATGTGATCAGCGCTGCTGATCCTGATCCCCTGAATGAAACCCCGCAAAGTGGAACCGCTACCTCTGTAAGCGGCCGGGTTGTAGATGTCGTCTATGATAATTCAACCATCAAGGTCAACGGCAGCAACCAGCTCTATGTCGACCAATTGCCCGCCTCCGCCGGCTGGACCTTTTACAATGCTCAGCAAATGCTGATCGAGTGTGCCGGAACTTGCGCTTCCAACCAGTTTTTCAGGTGGTACAGCCGTTCCGAACTCGGCATTCCGTCCACAGCTCAGGCCGTTTATGTTCATACTGCCCTTGCCGATGATGGGGGAAATAATTACAATTTAACCGTCACCGAGCTAAGCTG
>WJMF01000061.1 GCA_014728085.1 Candidatus Zhuqueibacterota bacterium | reverse complement strand
CATACCGGATTCATAGGTGGTTGAATCTTTGGCTCCGAAATAATTCAATGCATGATAAACGTGTTGTGGTATTTCGCAGGTATACAAGACATTGCAGCGCACTTTGAGCGTATTGAGACTGTCCGCTTCTTTATAGGCCATTAATTTTTCAGTTGTACCAACATTGACATCGTGAATGCCGGTAATACCGGCCTTGTGGTATTCTTCCAACAGAGTTTCGAGGGCGATTCGATATTCCTGAACAGAATATTGCGGCAAATGTCTGTGTACCAGAATCATGGCATAGTGATTGAACAAAATGCCGGTGGGTTCGTTTGTAACTGAATCTTTTTCAACGATTCCCCCCGGTGGGCTGACTGTCGACGAATCGATACCGGCGATTTCCAGAGCCTTGCTGTTTGCCACAGCCATATGGCCGCTGATATGAATAATGTAAACCGGGTTCTCGGGTGCGACTGCATCGAGATCATAACGATTCGGCATGCGTCCGTCGGAAAGGTTAAAGAAACCATGACCATAAATCCATTCACCCGGCTGTTTTCTTTCAAGCTCTGCTTCTATCCGTTCCTGGATGTCGTTGATGGTTTGAATATCGGGAGGCAATAAATTCATGGACAACACTTTGGTTTCTGCTGCGGTGACCATGTGATTGTGGGCATCGATAAAACCCGGTGTGACGAGTTTTCCGTTCAAGTTATAAACCGTGGTATTGTCGCCGACATAGGTGCGGATGAGGGTGTTTGAACCGACTTTGAGAATAATGCTGTCGCGGATGGCAACTGCCTGGGCGAATTGATCCAGTTCATTTGCCGTATAAATCTTGCCGTTAAGAAGAACCACATCCGCCTTGTCTTGTGCCCGAACTGAGGTTGATAGCAGCATACAGAGTACAAGAAGCAAATTGGTTTCCGGGTCATTGCATCCCCCCTTTTTTTAACGGGCTGGTCGTTGATAGTGATTTATAAAATTTTTGGAATATAAAGAGTGCGATAAAAAGTCATCTGTACTGATTCTGTTATTCAAATTTCAAACTCTGCAGATCGCAAGAATCAAAAGTCCCCTCTGACTTTTTGAAAAACACGATAAAATCACCACCATCCCCTGAACTTTTGTATTTTACTTGTTTTGAACCTTATTTGCAAGTAAAATTTGCGCAAAAAGAACAAGACAAATGGATAAATAGTAAAAAATGAACATGTTTCCATGCCACTTTTTTTTCGTCAAAAGCCGAACAATCACAGCAAAATTTGGGCATATCCCCGTAACAAAAATTTCGTCATTGGCTTGGCCGCCATGCTCGTGAATGATTTTAGTAGCGTCCCTGTCCTGAAATGATTTCTTAAATGACGTATTTTCAATTTTTTATAAATAAATTTCAAATCATCAAAACGACAACCAAAGTCTATGAAAAAATACGGCATAGTTATTGCACATTCAAATTTAAGTAAATCATTTGCTACACGGAATTAATAAGCAGGTAAAAAGGGGCAGGATATTTACAGATTCAGACGGTGCTGATACAGAATTGAGTGGATTAAACTATTAATTATAATAGACTTCTATTTCACAAAGCGTTAGCAGTTAGGAATAGTGTAATACGGCAATGGCTGTAGGGCATTATTGGGTTGTAATAAAGGTATTACAATGACATACAGGTTTGTTATAACAGCCGGATACAGTTGCCTGGTCTGAGCTGTGCCATCCGTTTTGAAAAGCAATTTTTATATCAAGGTTGAAAACATCATTTAAAAGTAACAGTGGGCATAATTCATTATTGAATTCGTAAGGATGAAAAAAGGAGGACAAAATGAAAAAACTATGGCTATCTTGTGGTATTATTTGTGTTCTGGTCACTTTGAGCTACGGGCAGTTTATGGTAAAAAATAGCAGTGATGATCTGTTGATGTCGGTGAACAGCTCCGGAGTTGTATCTATTGGTACGACCCCGGAGGATAATGGAAGTTTGATCGTGAATGGATCGACCGAAACATCAACCCTGACCATCACCGACGGTGCGGTTGCCGGCAATGTGCTGGTATCAGATGCAAGTGGTAATGCCTCCTGGGGTATACATTCACTTAGTGATGTTTTGGGGCATGGAGAAGACGCGATGGAAAAAAATGCAAAAAATTTCGGTAAAATAAGTGTTGGCACCAGTACCTTAAATGCCAAAGTTCGCGTTGATGGTTATGGTTCGGGCACTGTACCTCATTTTGGATCAAATGTCTACAACATGGCTATATATGCCACAGATTATGACACCCCTGCAAGCGAACATCAAATTGTTATAGAGGGTATTGGAACTGTAATGCCCGTAGATAATGACAAAAACCATCTCGCAGTACAAGGCGTTCTATTGGGAGGAACCAATGATGATGAATGGATAGCTTCTGGTACATTGGGATTTCACAATACAAAAACCGGTAATAATCTCGTTGGTGTCATGTCTAATGTAAGACCATTGAATGGCAATGTTGTCACTACAAATCTTGTAACGTCCGCCTTTTATGGAATTAATGACAATCACGGTGAAAATGATTATGGATTAAATATTACTGCTGATAAAAATTACTTGAGTGGTAGTTTAACAGTTAACCAAAACCTAAATGTCCACCAAAAAGTAGGCATAAATATTGGTGATCGTGAACCAGCTGCCTGGCTGGAAATATGGGGAAATATATATGTTAATGCACCTTATGCCGGATTCATCATGAAATCCCCAAACGGTAGCTGTCATCAAGTTCGTATAAATGATGATAACACCTGGAATGTCACTACTGTGTCTTGTCCATAAGGGCAATCATTTTTATATCATTTATCACTAGTGTTCGGTTATAAGTTAAATAAAACCAGTTGATTATGATTTTGATACTCCACGTTCGTGTAAGTGTTCTCTGTAACTAATTGAAAAATATCAACTTTTTCGAAAGCAGTCACGCTCAAGATCTGTAAAAAAGTGTAAAGTGAGATATTCAGATTCAACTGCTTTTT